>DATKKJ010000097.1 GCA_035543055.1 Terriglobales bacterium
GGGGGGAGGGGGGGTGCGGGCGTGTCGGCAATGGTAAAATGGATGGTTTGCATACCGCTGTCGGCAATCATCCGTAATGACCTCTGGAGGAATTCTCTATGGCCACCGTGGAAGCGCCTATCGCCACCCGCGTGCCGAACACCCCATTCAAGAATGAACCCCTCACCGACTTCAGCAAGGAAGAGAATGCCCGCGCCATGCGCGCGGCCATCGAGAAGGTCCGCGCCGAGCTGGGCCGTGAGTACGACCTGGTCATCGGCGGCAAGCGCGTCAAGACCAGCGCCAAGCTGAAGTCCATCAACCCGGCCAAGCCCAGCGAACTGGTCGGCCTGTTCCAGAAAGCCGGCGATACCGAGGTCGAGCCGGCGATGAACGCCGCCCTGAAGGCCTTTGAGACCTGGTCGCGCACCCCGGTGGAAGAGCGCGCCGCGCTGGTGTGGCGCGCCGGCCAGATCATCCGCGAGCGCAAGCACGAATTCAGCGCCTGGATGGTGTTCGAGGTCGGCAAGAACTTCGCCGAGGCCGACGCCGACACCGCCGAGACGATCGACTTCTGCGAATTCTATCCGCGCGAGATGCTGCGCCTGGCCAAGGCGGAGCCTCCGGTGCAACTGCCCGGCGAGCGCGATTATCTCTGGTACATCCCGCTCGGGGTGGGCATCGTGATCCCGCCGTGGAATTTCCCCGGCGCCATCATGGCGGGCATGACCCTGGCCTCCATCGTGGCCGGCAACACCGTCATCCTGAAGCCGTCGAGCGATTCCCCGGCCATCTGCCGCTTCTTCTTCTCCATCCTCGAAGAAGCCGGCCTGCCGGACGGCGTGGTGAACTTCTGCCCGGGCGCGGGCGCCACCTTCGGCGACAAGCTGGTGGCCCATCCCAAGACCCGCTACATCGCCTTCACCGGCTCGCGCGAGATCGGCCTGCGCATCAACCAGGTGGCGGCCAGCCACCAGCCCGGACAGCTCTGGATCAAGCGCACCGTGCTGGAGATGGGCGGCAAGGACGCCATCATCGTGGATGCCGACGCCGATATCGACTCCGCCGTCGAAGGTGTGGCCCAGGCCGCCTTCGGTTTCCAGGGTCAGAAGTGCTCGGCCTGCTCGCGGCTCATCCTCGACGAGAAGATCTACGATACCTTCCTCGAAAAGCTGAAAGCACGGGTGGAGAAGATCACCCTCGGCGATCCGACCCAGAACCCCGGCATGGGGCCGGTGGTCAATGAAGGCTCGATGAAGTCCATCCAGGAGTACATCGAGCAGGGCAAGAAGGATGGACGCCTGATCACCGGCGGCAAGCGCCGCGCCGACCTGGGCGACGGCTACTTCCTGGAGCCCACGGTCTTCGCCGACATCCCGGCAAAGTCTAAGCTGGAGCAGGAGGAGATCTTCGGTCCGGTGCTGGCGGTTATCAAATCGAAGAACTTCGACCATGCGCTGCAGATCGCCAACGACACCGAGTTCGGCCTGACCGGCGCCATCTACTCCAGCAGCCGGGAGAAGCTGGAGCGCGGCAAGCGCGAATTCCACGTCGGCAACCTGTACATCAACCGCAAGTGCACCGGAGCTATCGTCGGAGCCCATCCCTTCGGCGGCTTCAACATGTCAGGCACCGACTCCAAGGCCGGCGGCCCCGATTACCTCTACCTGTTCACCCAGGCCAAGTCGATCGGGGAGAAGGTCATCCCCGGCATCTAGGTCGGTCAGGGATCACGCGGCGCGGCCGTCTTCGGCCGCGCTTTCTTTGCCCAACTTGACTTACTCCCGACCGGCGGAAGGAGACCTCCGTCCGCACGCGAAACGCGGCGTGTCGTAAGAGTTTCCTGTGATGGAGTAGAAGGAAGATCCGGCCAAGGTGGCCTGAGCCCCAGGGATCACATGGGACGCGGCTGCTGGGGCGCGGCCCCGCCGCTTGCGGCTGCGGCGGTGGCCGCTGCGGCCTCGGCCAGGATGCGGTGGTGGATGGTGAACAGCGCCAGCTCCAGCCGGTCGGACACCCCGATCTTGTCATAGACATTGCGCAGGTAGTTCTTGATGACCTGCTCGGTGGTGCCCAGCTGCTTGGCGATCTCCTTGTTCTTGTAACCCTGCACGATGAGCGCGACGATGCGCAGCTCTTTGGGCGTGAGCCGGTCGCGCACCCGGGCGCCGACGAAATCGGCCTCCGCCATCTGCTGCGCCACCTGCATGTCCTGGATCCAGTTCTCGCCTTTGGCCACCTTGCGGATACACTCCACCAGGGCGGAACCGGTCACGTTGCGGTACAGCACTCCATGGATACCGGCGTTCAGGTAGGCGGGAACGTCGTCGCCGGTCTCAGCCACCACCACCAGCCGGGTCTTGGTGCGCTGGCTGAACTGGACGATGGCTTGCAGATCAGGATGCAGCGCGGCGGAGAAGAGCAGGATGTTGGCGCGGAACTTCTCCAGCGCCATCATCATCTGGTCGCCGCTCTGCGCCTGGGCGATGATGCGGATGTCGTCTTCGACGGCCAGCACCTTGGCCGCTCCCGCTCGGAAGATCGCCTGGTTGTCAGCCAGTATCAGTTTCAGCATGGCACCCTATTTACGGACGAACTTATAGGTATCGATCACGCACGCTACCCCGGGCTCCTTGGTCTTGCGCGAGGCCTTCTCCCGGCCCCGCACCACTCGGCCGCTGCACTCGATGGCCACATCCTTCTTGGCTCCGATCATGGCCCCGGGGAGCATGATTTGGAACTTGACCTTGGACCCGACCTCCAGGTCGGCCTTGGCCTGCATGTACACACCCGCGGCGCTGACGTTCGAGGTCGTGCCCTTTAGCTTCTTGGTCTTCTTGTCCTCGATGCGGACCGGCAGTTCCAGCGGGAACCGCCGACCGGTTCGGCTTTCGGACACGCTGCCTCCTGGACCCGGGGACGTGCGCCCGGACAGTGCTGCTGCGGGGGTGGGCTGTTTATATCACGGAATCTCAGAGGGAAGAACAATAAGTATCGGACGGGTCAATAGTGAATACGCGGCAACTACAGCGCTTGGAGCGGGCAGTGCCTCCGGTGCGGAAGGGGCAATCTTACTTGTCAGTAAACATCCGTGGGAGGGCTGGCGGGTTCGAAATCGCCGGCCAGGGCTGCCGCTACTCGCGCGGCTCGCCGACGCCGGCCCGGGAGCGTTTGGCCTTTTCCTTGGGGTCCTTCTCTTCCGGGGCCTCGTTGTGGACCACGAAATCGAACCCGGCCAGCTGGGTGAACAGCTCCTCGACCGCCGAAAGCAGGTCACGGCACTGCTTGTCCGGCAGCTTGATCTCGGTCGTACGTAGCTCGCTCGACAGGTTGCGGCACAACAGGGTGGCCAGGCGGATGCGCTCACTGGCCAGGTATTCGACCACGGCGAAGGTGTCTTTCTCTGCGCCTTGGAGCTCGATCCAGCGCTGCACCGCCCAGGCGGTGTTGCGCACCCGGCCCAAGGCCTCGCGAAAATCTTCCAGGACGACCGCTTCGACGTCCACGCACTTCAGCAACTCCTCGACCTTGCGTAGCTCGTCGGTGGTCTGGGTCAGACGGCTGGCCAGGGCCAGCGCGTTGGGCTTGAGTTGCGACGTGGCTGACTGTCCGCTCTCGCCTTTTTCCATGTAGTCGAGCAGCTGCTGAAAGCGCATGGCGTCGTCATCGCTGTGCGGCTCCGCGAACTCGACCCCCATGCCAACGTCGGGATGGTGAGTGCGCACCACGCCGCGCATCACCATCTCGAACTTGCCGATGTGAAGCGCCAGGCGCACCGGGCTGGCGATCGGCCAGGGCGTGCTGGTCTGGATGTAACACCCGCCGGCGCTGACGTCGCCGATCTGGGCGGAGAATCCGCCGGAGGTAGCGTACGGGTTGCGGACGTCCACCCGGCCAGTGACGGGATAGCGGATGTGCCGGCGGTGTTCCTTCCCGCCGCGGTCCTCACCCAGAGGCTCCGGCGATTCGTAGGGGTCGGATTCCGTTTCCCCGGCCAGTTCCAAGCCCCAGATGTGGCGCGCCTCCTCGATGCATTCGATGCCCACCTGGTGCTCGCGCGCGCCCCCCGGACGGCCGGTCCACACCACCCGGAACTGCGCCTTGCGGTGGCGGCACTGCACCCACACGACTTCGCGCGAGTTCAGCAGTACCCGCATGCCTCCCACACGCGCTCCCGAGCTGGTGATGTCGAGCGTGTGCGCGAGCTGGCTGAAGGGCTTGCCGTCCACATCAGTGCCCCAGATGCGCACCGGCACGACCATCTTAAAGCGCAGTTTTCGGCGGTTGCCCATACGCTCGCAAAGCGCTAACCGTTGATTGTGGCGCGCCTGCCTCCTAAAACGCAATTCGAAAGATAACTGATACGGTGACCAAAGTCAGTGACCGCCCGGCGTTCAGGCCCTCCCCGCTGGCCGCCGAGGCCGGCCTTGCCCGCCCAACGAACACAGCGCGCAACCCTCGTGCGGAAATGGAACGCGGGGGGTCAAGAGAATTCGCCCCGCGGGTTGACGCCGCCGCGCCGGTAGTGCTCTAGTTCTCTCTGCCTTTGGCTGCGCCCGTGAATCCAAGGAGGTATAGCCATGGTCCGCCAGGAGATCCTGCAACGATTCCCCGAGCTCTTCGGGGACAAGACAGTGAACGGCCGCGAGGTCAACGTCGAGGGCACCATTGCGGCGTTGACGCGGGAACTGCGACCCGAGATCGCCGCCGCGCTCAGCGCCCGCCGCAGCTTGCTCGGATCCTCCGCCCCCGTCAGCCAGCGATATGGCTGGGCTGGCTGGGGCCAGAGGTTCGAGGACCCGGTCACGGGCAAAGCCTGGACCTTCCGCCAGATCGTCCAGGGCCTGGTGGATAACGCCCTGGGCGTGGAGAGCCAATGGCGCTGGCGGCTCAACGACGAGACCCCCATCCCCGCCGACGCGCATCCCCTGAAGCATCCCGGCCTGGAACTGACCGGGCCGTGGCACCCGCTGGATATGGCGTTCAATGCGCTGAACAGCCCGGCATCGGTGAACATGCCGGACTGGGAGGACGCGTCGCCGCCGCACTTCCGTCCCGACGGAGTCCCGCCAGACCAGCCCATCGGCATCTACGCCGCCCTGCAGAACGCCAAGGAGATCCTGGAAGGTCGGTGGAACGACCGCCCCTACGAAGTGCAGAAGAAGGGACAGACGCGCTCGTACCGCCTCAACAAGCCGCCCCGGGAATGGCCCACGCGCTTCTGCCGGCCGCCGGGGAACCACGTGCGCTTCGACCACGTCACCGTCGATGGCGAGCCCGCCCCCGGCCTGATCGTGGTCGCCGTCATCTGGGTCCTGAACTTCTTTGACGCCCTGACGCGCGCCGGCACCGGCGTCTACTTCTACATCCCCAAGCTCCAGACACCGCAGGAGGCGCTGATCCTGGAGAAGTTGATGTCCCGTCTGGAAGGACTGGTCGGAGCGCCCGCTGGGACCTTCAAGATCAAGATGTTGTACGAGGAGGGGAACGCCGGCCGCGTCCTTCCTGCCATCGTCTGGGTGCTGCGCCGCCGCCTGCTGGGCACCAACGTCGGCCGCTGGGACTACCTCGGCAGCATGATCGAGATCTGGAAGGACGATCCCAAGGGCGTCTTCCCCGATCCGCAGACCGTGGGCATGGCCTCTCCCACCATGATCGCCTACCAGCGCTACAACGCGTTGCTCATGCTGATGGCGGGCATGAAGAATGCCGAACTCAGCAACGCGGCGCCCATCGGCGGGATGGCCGCGGTCATGATCTACCAGCCGAGCGACATCTATGGCCGCTCCCGCTACAACCCCCTCGCGCTGCGCGCCATCGTCATCGACAAGGTCCGCGAGCGCCTGCTCGGGCTGGTCTTCGTTCCCGACCAGGGCCTGGCCGAGGGACAGCAACCTACGCTGGAGGAGATCCTCGCCCGCCGCGTCAAAGGGCGCCTCTACGACGTTTACCGGCAGAGCTGGGTGGCGAGCCCGGAGACGGCCTACATCGCCGCCGGCAACACGCCTTTGCGGACAGCGACCTCCGATCTCCAGAAGCTGCTGGACGCGCCGCGCGAGACCGCCGACGTCAACGGCAAGCCGGTGCCCACCGTCGCCAGCGGCCTCTCCGACGCCGAGCGCCAGGTGTTGCAATCGCGCGGCCTGCTGAGCCGGGACGGCAAGATCACGCCGTGGGTCGTCACCCGCGAGTCCATCGACAAACCGGAGAAATTCCTCAGCAAGGACCGCTGGCAGGCCATCTACGGCGTGCCCAGGGGCGATGTCACCATCGAGCACATCCAGCACGCCTTCTACATGGCGGCGAATTACGGCTTCCAGATCCTCAACGGCAACTTCGCCGCCGCCATCGACGATTACGAGCTCAAGCTGCGCTTCATGAACGACCTCGCCACCTACCGCATCAACGTCTCGTGGCTGTGGGCGCTGGCGCAACATGAGGCGCGCATCACCAAGGACGGCCACTTGCAGCGCTCCGTCTTGACCGATGATGGCGTGGTGATCGGGAGGAACGCGGAGCCCATCAAGGCCGGCACCCGCTTCACCCGCAAGCTCTTCCAGAAGGTCTGGGACTACCACAACGAATGGACTTCGGAGTTCTTCGCCGAGCTCGACCGGCGGGGCGATCCCGGCCGCTTCGACCGCGCCAAGGCGCCCGTGATCATGGACCTGCTCAAGCGCCAGTTGCTGTCGCCGCGTTACATCCAGCACAGCGCCCGCGTGCTCTTCGAGGTCGGCCAGGCCAACCCCGCCGAGCGCGGTCAGATCCTCGATGCCGTCTTCGACCTGCCTCGCGCCGAGGTGGTCAAGCGAGTCGCGGCAGGGAAGATGAGCAGGCGCGCCCTGTGGGCGCACGACTACATCTTCGACATCTTCCCCCGCGCGGCAGCGAAGGAGTCGGGCGCCGCCAAGTCGCGGAAGCAGACATCGCACCGGCGGAAGACGCAGACAGTGAAGGCCAAGAAACTGCCCTCGCGGGCCACCGGGAAGCGGAGCAAGGGACGGGCCGCCCGGGCGTGAGAGCCGAGCTGCAGGGCGGCGGAGCATGAAGTTTCTGATCGCGGGCGCCGGCGCCATCGGCGCCTACGTAGGCGCGCGCATGGCGCGCGCCGGCCAGGATGTCACCCTGTTCGCCCGCGGCCCGCACCTGCGCGCCATGCAGCGGCACGGCGTGCGGGTGAAGAGCGTCCAGGGCGATTTCGTCGCCCACCCCAAGCTCAGCGGTGACTTGCGGGAGATCGGTCCCGCCGACGTGGTCGTTCTCGGCGTTAAAGCCCACAGCCTGGCGCAGCTTGCCCCGCAATTGAAGCCGCTGCTCGGTCCCGACACCGTTGTCCTCAGCATCCAGAACGGCGTGCCCTGGTGGTTCTTCCAAGGGTGGGAGGGGCCACTCAAGGACCTTCGCCTGGAACGCTTGGACCCCGGCGGGATTATCGCATCGGCCATCGAAGCGCGGCGGATCGTAGGCGCTTGCGTCTACATATCCAGCGAGATCGTTGAGCCGGGCGTCATCCGCCACGTCGCCGGCGACCGCATCACCCTGGGCGAACCGGACGGCGCGGCCACCGACCGCACCCGCGCCATCGCTCAAGCTCTGGTCGCCTCCGGGCTGCGCGCTCCTATCAGTACCAACATCCGCCAGGAGATCTGGGTGAAGCTCCTGGGCAACACCGCTTTCAACCCCATCAGCGCGCTCACCGGCGCCACGCTCACTCAGATCGTGCATGACCGCGAAGCCTGCGAACTTGCCCGCAACATCATGCGCGAAGCCGAAGCCGTGGCCCTTAAGCTCGGCCTGGAGATGCCCATCACCATCGAGAAGCGCATCGCCGGCGCCGAGCAGGTCGGCGAGCACAAGACCTCGATGCTGCAGGACCTCGAAGCCGGGCGCCCCCTCGAGATCGAGGCCGTGGTCGGCGCCGTCCTCGAACTCGGGGAGCGGCTGGGGATCCCCATGCCCCACACCCGCAGCGTCTATGCCTGTACCAAGCTGCTGGCCGAGCGTCGCGCGCGCAAATCCTGATACGGTCTTTGAGCTTTTCTGGTAAACGTAGGGCTTGCATCCGACCCACGCCATCGCCCTGTTCCTCGCCGGACTTGCAGCGGGGACGCTCAACGCCATCGCTGGGGGAGGGAGCTTCATCTCCTTCCCGACGCTCATGTTCACTGGTGTCCCGGCGGTCGAGGCCAACGCCACCAACACTGTCGGCTTGTGGCCCGGCCTGGCGGCCAGCGGTGTCGCCTACTTCCGGCTGTTGAAGGTACCGGCCCGGTTGCTGGCCCCGGTCCTTGCTACCAGCATCCTGGGAGGGCTGGGCGGTGCACTGATGCTGTTGAACACCCCCCAGCACACCTTCCAGCACCTGATCCCTTACCTCATGCTGTTTGCCACCCTGCTGTTCATGTTCGGTCCCCGCCTGCGGGTCATGGCAGGACATGCCGCCGTGGTCGAGGACCTGGACCGGCTCTCCTGGCGCGCCATCACCGCCTTCTCCCTGGCCAATCTCGCCGTCAGCATCTACGGCGGATACTTCGGCGCCGGCATCGGCTTCATGGCCCTGGCCCTGCTGGCCGCGCTGGGCTTGCACGACGTCCACACCATGAACGCCTTGCGCACGGTCACGGCGGCAGTGATCAACGCCGCCGCCGTCATCACCTTCATCGCCGCCGGCGCCGTGTACTGGCCGCAATGCGTTGTCATGATCGTGGGCTCGCTCTCCGGCGGGTGGTTCGGCGCCAGGTTCACCCAGCGCGCCGACCCCGCCAAGGTGCGGCAGGCCATCATCGGCCTGGGACTGGTCCTGAGCGCCTACTTCTTCTTCAAAACGCGCTGAGCCTCTTGTGTTGGGGCGTCGAGCGTATAAAATCCTCTACACGTTCCGAGATCATGAGGTGGACTGTGAGACTCCGGTTCCTGGTGTTGTTCGTCTTGATGGCGGTGATCGTGCAGGCGGCCACCACGGCCAGCCCTCTGGCCGGCCGCTGGCACTTTGTTCCCGAGAAGAGCAAGGGCGGCCAGCACTTTCCTCCCGACACCACCTTGGTCGTCAAGCAAGCCGGCTCGCGGATGTACTTCGAGTATTGGGCCAACAACCGCATCTTTCAGAAGGACGAGTACCGCACCGACGGCACCTCGGAGAAGCTGTACAGCAACGCCAACGAGACGGCGACCGTGGACGCGCGCTTGCTCAAGAACCAGCTCCAGATCACCACCCATCACCTCATGGAGAGCGAGATCGGTTCGAAGTCGTACAACGACACCGACAGCTGGGTGGTCTCCAAAGACGGCAGCACGCTGACCTTCAGGTCTTCCGACGGCAATAACCTCTTCTTCGAGCGCGAGGGGGCCAAGCCCGCCGCTGCAGCGCCGACTGCGGCGCCCAAGAAGTAGGGGAGGAAGACTCCCGCACTCACATCGCTAGGGGGCGGGCTATGCGATACTGTTAACGCCACCCACCGAGCGCCGGGATGGCGGAACTGGCAGACGCAGCGGACTCAAAATCCGCCGGCCTTCGGGCCATGGGGGTTCAAGTCCCCCTCCCGGCACCAGCTTCTCCGTCGTAAACTCGATGTGATCCGAGATAAAGCTCAGGCTGACTCTGCCGTATAGGTTTGCCGTTCTGGCTCTCCGATAAAAGCAAAAGCGGCTCGCACTTTCCCCATGCGAGCCGCCGAAATGTTCTGTCCTTTCCTGGCCCAGGCTCAAGCCCGCAGGCGCAACCTCCGCCGCAGCACACCGCCCGCCGGGATCAAACCGGCGCCGAGCAGCAGCAAGGACGACGGCTCCGGGACCCCAGTCGTTGGGGTCTCGATCGAGTACTCGATCCCGTAGATGCCGGTTTCCACTTGCTGGCCGTCCAGACTGATGGTGATCGTGTTACCGATCAATGCCGCCGTGGGATCGGTTGCAAACGCCGTGCTAAAGGGCGCCGGCCCGATCTCGGTGAAGGTAGCCCCGAGGAACGCGCTGTCCACGAAGGTCATCACCCAGTCAGGCATCGGGCAAGTCTCTGAACTGCAGATGTAGTAGACGTCGAGCAGGTTGGAAGAAAAGTTCGCCTGAAAAGCGTGCGGGGCGGAGGCGAAGGCAAAATAGTCAGGCACCGTGATCGTGGGGCCGCTGCTGTTGCCAGCTCCCGCGGGAATATAGGCGGCTCCCCCGATCGTGCAATCCGGGTTTGAGGAGACCACACTTGGGTCGAAGCAGTTGGCCGACGAGGCATTGAGCTTCAACGTCCCGCTGACGCTGCTTCCGGTCAGGTCGGCCCAGGCCGCACCTGAGACCACGAATACACACAGCATTACCGCCAGGCTGGCGACGACACCCCTGCACCCTACCATGCTACCCCCTGGGGGACCTGCGTTCCTTCTAGCAGCGAAGAAGGCACGTTTACCGCCAAATCCGGGGCAATGGAATCAGTCGTTTAGCCCGGCTGCCTGCTTTCCGGGATGCATTGTGTTGCACGATTGAGGTAACCGCTCGGCCTCCGACTGGGCGCCCACGGGCCCGGTCCCAGCCAAGAAACGGCGGACCAGAGAGGTCTCTGGTCCGCCATCGTACGCGAGGGTGGTCGCGCTCTAGAACACCTGTTGGAACCCCAGGTTGTTCACGTCGCGGAAACGCGGCGTGCCGGGCGGCATCTTGCTGAGGTCCAGGAAGTCGGTGTCGAAGGCGTAGTTACGCGTCGGCGGGCTGTACACCATCCCGCAGCACTTGTAGGTGCCATTGGCGTACATGGAGTTATAGAGGCTGATCATCGATCCCAGATAGAACGATGTCTTCCCGCCCCAGTCCTCCAGGTAGCGGAGGAAATTGTGCACGCCCCCGTCGGTTCCGAAGTCCTGAGGAGCGCCGGCCCATCCGGGCAGGGGGAAGGGCAAGGTCTTGCCCATGGCGATGGCCACCCGGAAGTGGGTGGTGGCGCCCGTCCGTCCGGCGATCGTGGCCGGGCTGCTCCAGGACGCCAGGTCGGTCCAGGAGTTGGACAACAGGGTCACCGTGTCCGCGATGACTGCCGACGAGGCGTGGGGATCCCCGAAGCCGGCCGCATTCGCGTTGTAATCGCCCAGCACATACGCCGGATTCTCGCTCGCCAGGGTGAATCCGCCGGTGGCGTCGGGCTTGGTCGGAACCCGACCCAGGGCGCCGTCCTCCAGCCGGACTCCGTGGCGCGCGCCGGAGACGAAGTTCTTACGCGCAGTGCTGAGACAGGTGATCGTGACCGCGTGGCTGCCGGCTTTCCCCGCGCCAAACCCTAACCCCAGATCGTTTTGGCCGTAGGCCTCCAGCGTCCCGTTGCCATTCACATCCTCGCCGGTATCGAGGTTGTTGTTGGGAGTTCCCGCGGCGGTGGCAGGATTGATCACGTCCTCGAACCCATACTCGCCGCCCAGGACGCCCTTGTTGTTGGGCAGCATGCCCCGGCGATCGGAGAAATAGAGCACGTACCCGTTCTGCGTAGCCGTTTCCACCTGTGCGCCGCTGACCCCGATGTTGCCGAGCAGCCACCGGCGCAGGTTGTTGACGTCGATTTCCACCAGGTTGATCACTCCACCCACGGAGCAGGCGGTGGTGACGCGCTGGTTCTCGCGCAGTTCGCCTTCGCGGGCGTCGTAGAAGTTGAGGGGATACCAGTTGTTGCGCGTCTGCGCCCCAAAGATGACGCTGCCGGTCCCCGGGTCCGTCACCAACTCGCCCGGGATCGCCGGCTTCGCGGGGTTGCAGGCGGGCTTGGGACAGGCCGGCACGGGCGGATCCAGGATCTTGTTCGCATTGCGATCGGCCTGCTGCTGCAAGATCAGAATGGCGTTCGGATGCACCAGGTTGGGCGCGGCCGCGGTCGGCGGGTTCAGGCCGCGGGCGAACCCCAGCTCCAGCCATTCCTTGGTGACCGCCATGAAGGTGCCGTCCGCCTTGCGGACTTCCACCCGCAGGTAGCCGTCCAGGAGATTCCATGTCGCGGGCGGCCCGTTCGCGATAACGGGGGCGGTACCCTTCGGCACCAGCGTCCCTTCCGGGGTCGGCGCGAGCCAGTCGACAGTTTCAGTGCCCACCGGCGCCGTGGTTCCTTCCGCGAAATACGTGTTGGCGGCCCCGGGTACCGGCACTCCATTGGTGTAGTCGGGCGCCCCGCCATTGGTCTTGACGTTCGCCAGACGGATGTTCTGGCCGTCCGCGGCGCCGCCCGGCAGATCCGCGGGATCATCGGACAGGAGCACCCGGATCTGCGCGATGGTGTATTCCCGCGACTGCGCCACCGCCGAGGTCAGGATCTCCCCGACCGCGGGGCGCCGCACGATCTCGATGGGATCGACCCCGGTTTGCACGAACGCCAGATTCAGCGGCCGAGCCCCGGTGCTGCCGCTCAGGATCATGCCGTGGTAGGTCGAGGTCGAGAGAGCTGCCCAGCCCCCATTCACGCTGCCGGGGGGCACCCACATCGCGCCGGCGTAGGGAGCCGTCGGTCCACTCTTCGAGCTGCCTTCGTTGGTCGGGGAGACCGCCAGGTTCCGGCAGGCCGGCGCCGGCGGGTCGCAGCCCGCAGGGGCGGTCGGGATCATCATCGTCCCCAGACGCCCCTGGGCGACCGTGTCCGCCTTGTTCATCATCTTGTCGCGGATCACATCGCCGGCGGCGCGAATCTCGCTGTGAAAGGTGATGGAGTTATCGGCGGCCAGGAACAGGTTGTTGTTGCTCTGCACCCGTCCGTTGAAGTCGAAGGCCGGCCCGGGGAAAAAATCAAGGTCGGTCTGGGAGAACACGCCGAACTGGAAGACCGGGATTTCCGCGATCTGGATCTTGCGGATCATGCGTACTTCTTCGCCGGCCACCGTGTCGGCGGTGACCTGCAGGGTGAGCGGCACCACCAGGGCGCGCAGTCCGGCATTGGGGCCGCTGGAGATGGTCTGCACGGTCGAGAGCGGCGGGGTGCAACCAGCCGGCGGCCCGGGCGGGTTGTCCACGGTGATGACGTACTCCGGATAGGTCGCGTTCACGTCCGCCGGATTGGGCGGGGCCGCCTGCAGGGCCGTGATGGTGCACCAATCGGGGGCGGCCTGGGCGGCGTACAAGGAGTTGAGGTCGGCGTTGATCTTCTCCATGGCCGCTTCGGCGGCGTAGAACGCCATGGTGTTCCCGGAGTCGGTCTTCTGCATGCGCTGTTCGGCATTGACCTTGTACAGGACCGCGATGGCCAAGGCGGAGAGCATGATCAGGATCAAGAGCGTCGCGATCAACGCCACGCCACGCTCCGGCGATGGAGCTTTTTGACTTGCGAGCACAGGTTCCTCCCTTGCGGACCTCAGTTATAGCGATTGCGGAAACTGAGGTTCCGCGGCCCGATGGACGTCGAATATACGACGTGATCGAACTGCCCCGACGCGTTCGGACGTATGGAACGCGCGGAAATCGTCAGATTGACCTTGCGAATCTGGTTCGGCTTGGGCGTCGGCGGGATGCCGGTGACGGCATCGGGGAGGTTGGCCGTGAGGACGCCCGCGGTATCGTCATACAGATCGTAGGTGAACTTCAGGTCGTCGATATGTTCGGCCAGCGTGACCGGCGGGTGCGCGCCCACCTGGCGCATCAGGCGCACGTCGGGCCCGTTGGGCGAAACGAATGTCTGCAGGAAGTAGGTCACCATGATCAGGCGCTGCACGGTCACCGGGGGGTAAAAGGGCGGGGCCTTGGGAAGGGGATTGAACGCCAGCGCCTTGATGTTGCCCACCGGCGCCGTGGATTGGTTGATATTGAGCGGATCCTTGTCGGCGAAGCTGATCTGCCGCGCCACGGCGTCCACATTGGTCACGACCCCGGTCGCGTAGCCGTTGATGTTCTGCAGCAGGAGCACGTCGCCCACGGTGATGCCCAGCGCCGGGTCGCCGACCTGCGGCGTGGTTCCCGCCGGCATGGTCACGCTGCTGCCATCGACGGCCAAGGTCTGGCTGGGGTACGCCCTCCAGTCCAGGTTCGGATCCATGTAGGTGATGACGATCGCATCCGTGGTCTCGGTGGTCACCGGGCCGGCATTGAACCCGGGCGTGACCTTGAACAGCACCCCTTGCGACATCCCGTTGTTCACGACGTAGCAGGCGGTGCCGTCGCAACCAAAACGCGCGTCTTGCCCGCCGGTGCCGGCGCTGGGGATGGGAGCGCCCCCGAGGGGCACGGCCGTCCCCGCTTGCTGCAGATCGCGCGCGATCTGGTTGGCGGCCGCGCGCAGCTCGTTCTGCATCTCGCTGCGGCTCACCACCAAGGTGGAGCTGCGCATGGACTGCATCAACACGCTGGCCGCCGCCGCCAGGATCACCATGGTGAGGGCGATGGCGATCAACAGTTCGATCAGCGTCAAGCCGCGCTGCCCGCGAGATGGCTGCTTTGCTCTCATTGGAACCTTGAAATGTAACCGCTCACGGTGTAATTGCGGATGCCCCGCCCCGGCGTGTTGACCTGCACCGTCACGCTGATCTTACGCATGTCGGGGTTCACCGTGCCGTCGGGGTTCAACACCGGCGTGATCTGGATCTGCCGGCGGTAGTTGCTCAAGGGGACCACGAGGTCGTCCCCGGTATTCATGAGTCCGTCCGGGCCGGGCTGCCGGACGAAGTCCAGGGTGGCCGAATCCGAGGTCGTGCCCACCACCCCGTTGGCCCCCGCTCGGAACATCTGCTGAAACCCGTCCTTGAAGATCCCGCCGTTGGCCACGTTCTGGATGGAGTTGAAGTTGATGGAGGCGTCATTGCGCGCGCTGTACACGCTCTCCAGCGCTTCCCGCGACTTCTGCTTGGCGATCTGGTCTTCCTGGGCCCACTGGGTGGTGGCCACCGCCTGCCCGAAGAGGGCCAGCATGGCCAGCAGACCCACCGCCAGGATGACCATCGAGATCATCACCTCGACCAGCGAGAAGCCGCGGCACGAGCGCCGCTGCCGTTGCCTAGCTAGCGATGTCATGGCTGCACCCATACCCCGTTGCTCACCAGCCACGGTTTGGTGCGGCCGGTCGCTCCCAGCAGCGTCACCGCCCGCACGGATTCCACCTCGTTGGGCCGGCCCATGTAGATCACGCCGTTGTTCAGGCGGTTGACCGTGTCCACGGCCCGCCCATCGGGAAGGAAGAACACCTGGTTCATCCCGCCCCCGTTGTCGATCCCAAAGTCGATCGCGGTCGCCCCGGTCCCGAATCCGTCCGGCCCCGCTTTGGGCAGACCCGGCACCACCTGGAAGCTGATCTCCACCGGCAAGACGGTCGTGGACTGGAACACCGCCGTCAGGTTGCCCTTCACGTCAACATCCATACGGTCCAGCTGGATGCTTCCCGGGGGAAGGAACGTAAGGCGGTAGATCCTTCGGCGGTCGCTTGCGGCCTCGTGCGCCTGGCGCATCTGGCCCAGCACCGTTTGCAGGGCGGTTTCCGACTTGGCACGCCGCAGGGTGCTCTGAATCTGCATGAACGACATCGCGCTGATGATCAAGATGATGGAGATCACCACCAGCAACTCGATCAGCGAGAAGCCTGCTGCCGCAGTTATCCCGTGCTGGCTACGATGACGTGGCATGGACTCGCCCCTTATAGCCGCAGAATATAGCGCAATCCGCAGCCGCCCTCAAGGGATTTCCCCTCCGCAATCATTACTAAGGTACTCACTGGGAATGAACTTGCGGGGGTATCAAGGGCTTACGGGCGGGGCCGGCCCAGGACCGACCCCCGTCCCCCCAGACCGCCGCGCACAGTCCGTTGACTGGGCTCTGCCATTCGCAGTACTCTGCCCGCGATCATTGAGACTTCCCCGATGCTGATTCCTGGGCTACACCCGGCTGCGATCGCGGTGCTGGGCGTGCTTTTAATCTGTCTGATCCTCATCCTCCTACCGAGGCCCTGGTGGCGCACGCGCGGCTATGCCGGCATCCGGCAGGACATCTATGGAATCGCGCGCCTGTTGCAGGGCGCGGTCGAGCGCGATGGGACAGATGTTCTGGTGGTAGGCAACCGCCATGGCCGCCGGGTGTTTGTGCGTTTTTCCGCTTCGGAACTGGAGCCCCCGCTCCAGATCCGCGTGCCCATCGCCAGTTCCCTGGTCCTGTTCTGTACACCCACCAGTTACCGCCAGCCTATCGCCACGGAGAGCAAGCTCTTTCCCGACAGCCGCGGCGGGCCGGTCCGCATCTGGTCCGCCAAACCAGCGGAAGCCAACCTGGTGTTGACGCCCGAGGTGCGCCGTGAACTCGCCACCTTGTGCACCGTCTCCGGTCTTTTCTCTGTGGAGAACCGGGAATGTGTCCTGTCGGTGCCGGATCTGCCGGCGTCGCCCTTCGCCGGCACCGTAGCCAGCCGCATCGACAAGGTGCTGAAGATCGCCACCGCCGCCGACAGCATGCCGGACACCGAACCGTTGCGCGCTGTGTCGGCGCCTTTCTCGCGCGCCTGGATCCGCACGGCGGAGATCGTGGCCATCCTGGTGCTCGCCGCCACCACCATCGGCCTGGGTCGCCTCCCGGCCCCGAAGGCGCCCCCGGGCCCGCCGGTGCCCAGCGGCGTGCCTGCAGCCGACGCTGCCCGCATCCACGGCCTGCAAGGATGGACGCTGATGCAGTCGGGCGATTTCGATTCCAACGCACGGTCGTGGTTGCAGCAGGCCGGGATTCAGGCCAGTGGGCAACCCACCGTCGCCATGGGCCCGGAGGGCACCTCGACCCGGGTGTACGCCCTGCGTTCCGTGACCGACCCCGGCAAGGCCCGGGTGGTCATCCTGAGGGATGAGGATGTAGTGTTCGACACCGAGTTGCCGAGCCTGGCGCTGCTGGCCCGCGTCCCCGTCCGAGAATTCGACAGCGCCCGCTGGCGGAGCGACCCGCCGCCGGTGTTGCCCGATGGCGACGGCCTGCTGCTGGTCTTCGACTACCAGCGTCCGGAGAGCGGCATCGTCGTTTTTCTGCAGGGCCCCAAGACGATCTCCTTGAATCCGGCGGACTTCAGGTCGCTGCGACTCTAGCGACCGGACCACGGAGGCTGGGCGGCGTCGCCGGACGACGCTACCTGCTCCTAGTGCCCGACGCGGCGCCACATCCCCGCTTCCTATTCCTGTGCCCACCCGTCCAACGGAACGGATGCCCGCCATTTTTCGTACTCAGCAGTAGGACGGGCAGGGACCGCCGTGATCTTCAAGGACCTTCTGCGCGACACATTCCGCACGCTGTGGGCGCACAAGCTGCGCACGGTGCTGACCATGTTCGGCATCGGGTGGGGGATCGTGTCCATCACCCTGATGGTGGCCGCGGGCGAAGGTCTGCGGGTCGGGCAGCGCAAGGCCGCCGAAGGTTTCGGCAAGAACATCATGATCGTCTGGGCGGGCAAGACCAGCATGGACGCCGGTGGGGTCCGCGCCGGCCGCCAGATGTGGTGGCTGAAGCGCGATTTCGCGGTCATCAAGCAGGAGGCCACCGACTGCCAGGAAGTGATCCCCGAGCTCGGCCAGGGCAACATCCGCATCCAAAGCCTCTACGCCAATGCCTCTCTGACCATCGCCGGCTCCATGCCGGAATTCGCCGACGTGCGCAGCATTCCCATCGCCGAGGGCCGCTTCTACAACGACGAGGACAACCGCGAAGCCCGCAACGTCGCCATCGTTGGCAGCGACGCCAAGGACCAGCTCTTCCAGGGACGCAAAGCCCTGGGCGAGACCATCTGGCTGAATTCCCACCCCTACACCGTGATCGGGGTGATGCGGAAGAAACAGCAGGACTCCAGCTACGACGGCCGCGACATCAACAAGATCTTCATCCCCTTCTATTCCATCATCCGCGACTTCCCCAATCCGCCCCCCTACCCGTCCGACAGCGTCGATCGCCTGCTGGTGACGCCCAAGTCGCTGGCCCAGCACGAGACCTGCAAGCTCGAGGTGCGCAAGGTGCTGGGACGTCTGCACCACTTCAATCCTGAGGACAAGGAGGCGGCGCAGATCTGGGACACGGTCGAGGAAGCGAAAGCCTTTGCCGCCATGACCGACGGCATGAAGTATTTCCTCGGCGCCATGGGCATCACCACCCTCTGCCTGGGCGGACTGGGGGTGATGAACGTCATGCTGGTGGCGGTGCGCGAGCGTACCCGCGAGATCGGGGTGCGCAAGGCCGTGGGCGCTACCAAGCGCTCCATCGTCTCGCAGTTTTTCCTCGAGACCCTGATCGTGGTGCTGGTCAGCGGCGGCTCCGGACTGGCGCTGGCGTACGTGATCTGCGCCCTGGTGAACTTGATTCCCATGCCGCAGTTCTTTGCCGGCCTGCTGCCCACTTGGCGGGTGGGCGTGCTGTCGTTTGCCCTGCTGGGCAGCATCGCGGTGCTCTCGGCGCTGTATCCGGCGAGCCGGGCCGCTTCGGTGGACCCCATCGAGGCGCTGCGTTACGAGGCGGGAGGCTGATATGTGGCGCGAACTCCTGACCCAGGCCTGGGTGGCGCTGCGCCGCAGTCCGACTCGCAGCCTGCTGACCATGCTCGGCATCGTGTGGGGCATCGTGGCGGTCACCCTGCTGATCGCCTACGGCGGCGGCTTCCGCACCGTGCTGGTGCGCAGCTTCGAAAAATTCGGCAAGAGCGTGGTCGTCGCCTGGCCGGGACAGACCAGTGAACAGCCGGGCGGGGAGCGCGCCGGCCGCGTCGTGCGCTTCGAGCAAGCCGACGTCGAATTCATCAAGGCCACCGCGCCCCTGGTCAAGCAGGCTTGCCTGGAGACCGTAAAGTGGACTGACATCTCCTACGGGGACCGCCTGGCCAACGTGCCCATCCGCGGCGTCTGCCCGGAGTACGGCGAGATGCGCAACGAGCTTCCCAGCCAGGGCCGCTGGCTCACCTCCGCCGACGGCCTCGAGCGCCGCCGCGTCGTCTTCCTCGGCGGACGGCTCTACCGCCAGCTCTTCGGCACCAAGCCGCCGGTCGGCGAGGAGGTCCACATCATGGGCGTGCGCTTCACCGTGGTCGGGATCATGGAGCGCAAGCTGCAACTCTCGAACTACTTCGGCCCCGACGACAAGTCGGCCTTCATCCCTTACTCCAGCGCCTCCGATCTGTGGGACGCCAAGTACGGACGCGTGATCGTTTTCACCCCGGTGGCGCCGCAGTTCGAGAAGAAGGCCATGGACCAGATGCGCGCCGCCGTGGCCACCCGCCAGGGCTGGTCCCCCACCGACCGCCGCGCCATCCAGATGTTCGGCCGCGAGGAGTTCCGGCCGGTGATCGACGGCATCACCATCGGCCTGGAGGTGCTGCTGACCTTCATCGGGGCGCTCACCCTGGGCATCGGCGGCGTGGGCGTGATGAACATCATGCTGGTCTCGGTGGACGAGCGCATCCGCGAGATCGGCCTGCGCCGAGCCTTGGGCGCGCGCAAGTGGCACATCCGCGCCCAATTCCTCGCTGAGGCCCTGTTGCTCATGCTGCTGGGCGGGGCCATCGGCATCCTGCTCTCCTACGCCATCTCGGCGGTGGTCGGCACGCTGCCCATGTTGGGGGCGCTGTTCAAAGACGACTCCGGCGCCGGCGACATCCGCTTGCACATCTCGGCGCAGACCGTGCTGATCTCCAGCCTCATCCTGCTGCTGGTCGGCCTGGTGAGCGGCATGGTGCCGGCCGTCCGCGCCTCTCGCCTCGACCCGGTCACCGCGCTGCGCTACGAATAGGAATTCCCACGGCTGCCGACCTCCCGCTGCTATCCTCTAGCGCACGGAGGAGGCCGACAATGAAAGAAACCCTGCGCCCCGGGCTGACTCACGAGTTCCGCTTCCGTGTGCCGGAGAACAAGACCGTGCCCTACCTTTACCCGGAAGCGGCGGAATTCCAGGTGATGCCGCGCGTGCTGGCCACCGGGTTCATGGTCGGCTTGCTGGAGTGGGCGTGCATCCAGGCCATCAACCCGCACCTCGATTGGCCCAACGAGCAGTCGGTCGGCACCGACGTCAAGTTCAGCCACACGGCCGCCACTCCTCCCGGCATGACCGTCACCGTCCGGGTGAAACTCGAGAGTGTAGAAGGACGCAAGCTGACCTTCACCGTCAGCGCCGACGACGGTCTCGACACCATCTCCACCGGCACCCATGAGCGCTTCGTGATCGACGCCGCCAAGTTCAACAGTAAGCTGGCCGCCAAGGCAGAACGCGCCGCCGCAGCCGGCGCCAGGTGACTGAGGTAGTGCGGGCCTTCAGGCCCGCGTTGGTGATGCTAAGCAAGACGCGGCTTTAGCCGCTGAGGTCTAGTCCATCCCTGGGACTACGAAACCTTCCCGCCGCGGGCGCATCCTACCCCTGAGCACGTGAGGGGCTTTATGGTACGACTGCCTCCCGCCTTTACCGATGCCGCCCTGCTCCTGTTGCGGCTGATGATCGCCGCCGTCTTCTTCACCAGCGGCTGGAGCCACCTGAAGGACCCTGACGCGCGCGCCAAGAGCATCGAGATGAGCAAAGGCTTCACCATCTTCCTCGGCGCCGCCGAGGTGGCGGGCGCGCTGGGCGTCGCCTTTGGCGTGCTGGCCCAATTGGCGGCGCTGGGACTCATCCTGGTCATGCTCGGCGCCATCCAGAAGAAGATCTTCGTCTGGCACACCGGCTTCTGGGGCAAAGGCAGCCAGGGCTGGCACTACGACCTGATGTTCGTGGTGATGAACCTGGTGGTCATCGCCACCGGCGGCGGACGCTGGGTGGTGACCGCCCTCTTTGCCTGACAGCGCCTTCTGGCGGTAAGCTCTTGCGCCGGGGGTGAGGATGCGCCGCAACATTCTGCTGCTGTCTGTTCTGT
>DATKKJ010000098.1 GCA_035543055.1 Terriglobales bacterium
GCGCCGGGGAAGTCACCGGGCAGTTGCGCCAGGAGATACTGGAGGGCGTTGGGCCCGCCGGTGGAGATGCCGATGGCGACGATCCGGCTGGCCGTGCCCCGGTGCTTCACCAGAGGCTTACGCACACGGACAGCCTCGGCAAGAAAGCCCGCCTGCACCGCCGGCAGTTTGGTGTGGGCCGCCGCCTTGATCTTGGAGACGAGTTCGCTGCCGATCTCATCCATACGGCAAGAGGCGGCGTCGCGCGGTTTGGCCACGAAGTCGAAGGCCCCCATCGACAGTGCCTTGAAAGTGGCAGAGGCGCCCTGAGTGCTGTGGGCGCTGACCACGATCACCGGCAGCCGATAAGTGCGCATGATCTCGCGCAAGGTTTCCATGCCGTCCATGCGGGGCATCTCGAGATCGAGGGTGATGACGTCGGGGCGGAGCTCTTCGATCTTGCGGGAGACGAAGGAGCCGTCCATGGCCGTGCCCACCACGCGGATGGAACCATCCCGCTCCAGGATCTGCGGGATAAGTTTCCGCATGAGGGCGGAATCGTCAACCACGAGAACGCGCACCGGGTGGCTCATGCGTGCGCTCCCACGGCCCGCGACCGGCCCAGACGCTCGACCACAGCGGCAATGTTGAGGATGAGCACGACCGTCCCGTCCCCCAGGATGGAGGCGCCGCTGACCATATCGGTGGCAACCAGGGCGTCGTCTACTGCTTTGATGACCAATTCATCTTCTCCGACCAGGCGGTCCACTGCCAAGCCGAACTTCCGCTCCGCAAGAGTGATGACTACCACGAACATCTTTCCTTTCGAACTCGCTTCGGCCGGGGCCAGTTTGCCCAGGCGGACGAGGGTGAGAACTTCTTCGCGGAGCTGCAGGACCTCATGCTGGTCCACGCGGTGAACGTCGCTTTCGTCAGCGCGGGTGATCTCGACCACCGAACTGAGGGGTACGGCGTAGATACGGTCCGCGACGCGGAAGAGGAGAGCCTTGATGATGGCCAGGGTCAGCGGCACCTTGAGCAGGAAACGGGTGCCGTGGCCGGGATCGGTCTCGATGGAAATGGTGCCCTTCAGCCGTTCCAGGACGCTGCGCACGACATCCATGCCGACGCCGCGGCCGGAGAGCCCGGTGACCTGCTCGGCGGTGCTCAGGCCGGAGTGGAAGATCAGGTTCAAGGCATCGGTGTCGCCCAAGCGGGCCGCTTCTTCGGACTCGAGGAGGCCGTGTTCAACCGCCTTGCCGATGACCTTGGCGCGGTCGATGCCGCGACCATCGTCGGTGATCTCGATGACGATCTGGTTGCCCTGGTGGTAGGCGTTGAGGCGGACCGTGCCCTGGGGCGGTTTGCCGGCGGCGACGCGCTCGGCCGGCGATTCGATGCCGTGGTCCACGGCATTGCGCACCAGGTGGGTGAGCGGTTCGGCCAGCGCGTCGAGGATGCTCTTGTCCAGGTCGGTGTCCTCGCCGCTGATCACCAGCTCGACTTCCTTGCCCGCCACCTTAGCCACGTCGCGCACTACTCGCGGGAAGCGGCGGAAGAGTTGTTCGACCGGTACCATGCGGATCTTCATCACCGACTTCTGCAGATCGTTCAGCACCCGGGCCTGGAACGCCGTGGCGTCGGCGAAACGGGCCCGCAGCGGGTCCCGGCCGAAACGCTGGTCGAACTCGGTCATCGCCTGGTGGAGCATGGACTTCCCGATGATCAGCTCGCCAACCAGGTTCAGGACGGCATCGATGCGGTCGGCGTCCACGCGCAACAAATTCTCCGGCGCGCTGCCGAAAGGCGTGGTCTGGACCGGTGCCGCTTTGATCTCGGCGGCGGAGGGAAGGGTGATGTCGGCCAGCGGCTCCTCGGTGGAGGGTGCCAGCGAAGGCGCTGGAGTCTCGACGACTTCCTGGATGTCAAGTACGTCCTCCTCGGCGGCGGCCGCTTCGTACGGCCGCACAAGGAGTTCGTTCACCACCGACGGGATACGGCATTTCTTTTCCAGCCAGGTCTGCTTGTGGCGGGTGGTGATGGCGGTTTCGATCAGCGTAGCGTCAGGACAGTCTTCGTCGGGGTGGATGGCCAGCAACCGGCCCGCCTCCGTCAGTACGTTGCGTGCGAGCTGGACCGCGGCGGCGCGCATCGGGCAATCTGGATCGATGCCCAGGGCGATGAAGAAGATCTTCTGGCCCTTGGCGGCGGCATCGGCAATCACCACCTGTTCGTACTCCGTCCAGGCGAAAGCAGGCGCAAAGGCCGACTTGGCCGGCTGGGCCGGCGCTTCGACCAGGTTCTTGATCTGGGCACGCACCCCATCCGGCGCGGGCGGCTGGGTCTTGGCGCGATAGGCGGCCAGCATCTCGTGGAAGGCGTCGGCAGCGGAGAGCACGACCTCGGCGATGCGGCCGTTATGGCGGGCGGCGATCTCCGGGGTCAGCACATCTTCCAGTTCGTGCGCCAGCTCGCTGAGGTCCGAGTACCCGCACGCGGCCGAATCACCCTTCAGGGTGTGGACGGTGCGGCGGATGCTGCGCACGATCTCCGTATCGCCGGGGTGCTTCTCCAGGCGCAGGCCGTCCTCGTTGAGCGTCTGCAGGAGCTCCTGCGCGCTCTCGAAGAAGAGCTCTTTGAGCTCGGCGCCCTGTTCCTCGGAGAAGAAGCCCATGGTCATCCAACCTCGATCCGCTGGTAGGCGGTGCCATTGTTCAGGTGCATCATCTTGAAGCGATCGGTCAGGCCGAAGAGGCTCTCGGCGTGGCCGACGAATAGATACCCCTCGGGATTCAAACAGCGGTAGAACTTGTCGATCAGCCGCTTCTGCTCGGCTTCGTCGAAGTAGATCATGACGTTGCGGCAAAAGATGATGTCATTGCGCTGGGGCAGGAACTCGGTCTTCAGGTTGTGAAAATCGAAGTGGACCAGTTCCTTCACGGCTTTCTTGATGGCGTAGCGGTCGCCCACCTTGTCGAAATAACGCAGGCGGAAGGTGTAATCCACCGGTTCCATGTGATTCTCAGGGTATAAACCCTCCTGGGCGACCCGCAGGACCGAATAGCTGATGTCGGAAGCCAGGATCTCGACCTTCCAGGGCGGAGGGATCAGGGGCTTAGGCGAGGGCATTTCGAAGGGCAGAGGATTGCGCAGGTAGTAATAAGCGAGGGCGTCGCAGACCTGCATGGCCAGGGTGTACGGTTCCTGGCCGGTGGAGCAGCCGGCGCTCCAGATGCGCAGCGACCAGTCGCGGCGCTCCTGCTTGCGGTGCAGCATCTGCTCCAGCACCACCTTGGCGAAGAGGTCGAGCTGCGGCTTGTTGCGGAAGAAACTGGTCTCGTTGACGGTGAGGTTCTCGAGCAGAGCGGCCAGCTCGGCCTTGCCCTCGCGGCTGGTGAGCAGGCGGTAATAGTGGTAGAAGGAATCCAGCTGGGTGGCCTTGAGACGCCGTTGCAGGCGGTCCTGCAGGAAGTGCACCCGGCGCTCGTCGAAGTACATGCCGCACTCCTGGTAGACGAGGGTCTGGAGCAGCTTCAGTTCGGCATCACTCAGCTGGACAGGAATGGACGTCGTGGTCACCATGGAGTCCTTCTGCCGGGTCGGTGACCCGGACGTTCAGCAACGCGATCACGCCGGCACCTCAGCCTGCGCCTCGGCAAAGCGGTCAAGCCGGCGCAGTTCGCCGGGCTTGAGGATCCGAGAGAGGTCGACCAGGATGATGAGCCGGCCGTTCAGCTTTCCCACTCCCGTGACGTAATTCAGTTCGTTCTCCTCGTACACCTGGGGAGGCTGGTCGATCTCGGCGGCGGGGATCTTCAGGACTTCGGAAGCCGAGTCCACGACCAGGCCGACCAGCTTGCCCTCGACCTCGGCCACCAAGATGCGGTTCTTCTTACCGCGCGCGATCTCCTTCTCCCCGAAACGCTTGCGCAGGTCCACCACCGAGATGATGCGACCGCGCAGGTTGATGACCCCTTCGACGCAGGCCGGAGCCTCGGGGACGGCGGTGATCTCGGGCACGCGCACGATCTCGTGCACCAGGGCGATGGGGACGCCGAAGGTCTCCTTACCGATGCGGAAGCCGACGATGTGCAGTTCCTTGGCCATTGCGTCCTCGCTCAGGAACGGGCCGCGGCGGCGTAATGCGTCGCGTGGCTGCGCTCCTCGCCGAACGGCGCCTGCTTGGAAGCGTGGCGGCCGTGGCCGTTGCTTCCGCTTGCGGAGGCTTCCAGCGCGAAGCGGTCCATCGCTTCGAGCAGGCTGCGGGCCATCTTCGACATCTGCTCCGCCGAGGCCGCCAGCTCGGTGGAGCTGGAAGTGGATTGCTGAGTCAGTTCGCGCATCCGCTCCATGGCTTTGACCACGGCCTGGGCGCCCGAGGCCTGCTCCTCGACCGAGGAGTTGATCTCGTGCGTGATCTCGTTCAGGCGGGTAGTGGCCTTGGCGATCTGCGAGGAGCCGTGCGACTGCTCGTTGGTGGCCGCGCCGATCTCTTGGGCGAACTTGTACACCTCGGTCACCACGTTGGAGATCTTCTTGAGCGCGGCGCTCAGGTCGCTGCCCAGGGTCAGACCGTCGTTGACGATGGCGGTGCTCTTCTCCATGTTGTCCACGGCCTTGCGCGATTCGTTCTGGATGCTGCGGATCAGGTCGCTGATCTCCTTGGTGGACTGCGCCGATTTCTCCGCCAGTTTGCGGACCTCGTCGGCGACCACGGCGAAGCCCAGCCCGTGCTCGCCCGCGCGCGCCGCCTCGTTGGCGGCGTTCAGGGCCAGCAGGTTGGTCTGCTCGGCCAGGTCGTCGATGACCTCGATGATCTTGCCAATGTCGTCGGCGCGCTGTCCCAACACCCCGATGATGCCGGACGAGGTATGGATGGAATCGTTGATCTTGTTCAGCCCCTGGGTGGCCTTGTCCATGGTGACGATTCCACTCTGCACTTCCTCGCGCGAGCGCTGGGAAATGTCGAGCAGCACCTTGGCGGTGTCGGCCACGCGCTGGATGGAGGCGACCATCTCGTCGATGGAGGCCGAGGTCTCGCTGACGCTGGAGGCCTGCACTTGGGTGTTCTTCACCATGTTCTGCACATTGATGGACATCTCGTGCATGGTGCTGGTGACCTCGTCGATCGCCTGCGAGGCCTGGATGCTGACCTTGGCGGATTCCTCGCTGGCGCCGGCCACCTGGTTGGAACCACTGGCGACCTGCGAGGCGCTGTCGCGCACGCTAGTGACCAGCTTGCGCAGGCCGCCGATCATGCTGGTGAACGCTAACGCGAGCGTGTCCTTGTCGGAACGGGGCTGCACTTCCAGCCCCAGATTGCCGCCGGCGATGGCCTCGGAAACGGCTGCCATCTCCTTCAGGTAAGTGACCATGCGCTCGAAGGTGCGTGCCAGTTCGCCGATCTCGTCGTTGCGGCTGATGTCGACCGACTGGTTCAGGTCGCCGGATTCGCCGATCTGACGGGCTACGGCCATCAGATGCGAGAGCGGATGAGTGATGGACCGCGCCGTGAATACTGCGACCCCGGCGCCGCAGATGAGCGCCAGCAGCGTGCCCAGGATCGAGACCACCAAGGTGATGGTGGAAGCGGTCTCGTTGAACTTCTGTTGCGATTCCCGATTGGCGGCCGTGGCTTGCTTGGCATCGTCGAGGGGCTCAGCGGATTTCCGCAGCCATTCGGTGGGATTCTGCTGCAGATAGAAGATCTGGAGTTCCGCGACCGTGGCGTTGCCGCCATCCACGTCTTTGCGCTTGCTGATCATGGCGCCGGCGAACGAGGTCACCCAGCTCTGTTCCGCTTCCTTGACCCGGGTCAGGGCGGTGCGTTCCCGCTCCGAATCCGCCAGCCTGAGGGCGTGGTTGAGCAGTTCGTTCAGCTTGGAGACGCCTGCGTTCATCTGGTCCAGTTCGCGGGTGTCACCGCTGAGCAGGTAATTGCCCAACAGGAGGCGGTTCTGCATCATCTGGAAGCGAACCGCCTCGGTGGCCTGTTCCATCTCCGCCGACCTGGCCGCGGCCGACCGCGCCGACCGCTCGCGCAGCATCGCCGCCATGCTGAGCAGGAACAGCACCATCACGATGGAAAGGATCGCTCCAAAGCCCACGTATAGTTTCTTGCGGATACTCATATCTGCCTCTTCACGTACTGCTTCGCGCTAGCTCGCGGGATTAAAGTTGAACTGCACGATGGTCGTGGTCTCGTCTTTCCCCGGTTCGTACTTCCATTTCTTGACGGCGTCGACGGCGGGGTCGATCAGCAGGGGGTGTCCCCCGAGAGCCTTTGCCGACTTCACGCTGCCGTTGGGTGCGATGGTGACTTGCACCTTTACGGTGCCGCTCACGTTCATCTTGCGGGCCAGCTCGGGATACATCGGCGATACCTTTGTCTTGACCTTGCGCTCGGCCTCTTCCTGGGCCGAAGCGGTTTGCGCCGCCACCATGACAGCCAGCAGCGCGATGATTGCGATTCCCATCCAACGCATGATCTTTCGCAGCAGCACAGAATCCTCCAGAAGCGTGAGGTTCAACCCGCCGACATAAGTGCAAGGCCGATGCCAATGTGCAGAAAGTGCCAGTCTCAACCTAATAATTTCAAATAAATAACTTATTTTCAGACATTTACATCAATGTTTATAGGCCGAGAAAGGGGCGTGCTTGGAGGCCGGGAGCGTCTCATGAGCAGCCTTGGCAGCGCCTATCTGTCTCAGGCTGAGATGCGGCCGGAGACTGGCTTCCTCGGGAGTAACTATCTGGGACTCTTATTTGCTTGACTCAATTTGAGATTAGACGGTACTTTCGCACCGTCTCAGCACCCAGTCCGGGTTCCTAAGCGCCGCCACACCATGAGTATCCGCAACGAATCCGCAACCCCGGATACCTCGCCAGGTGTGGACAGTCCTTTCCAAGCTTTGTTGCTCGAGATCTCTACTGCCTGCCGTGAAGGACGCACCCTGGCGGAGCTGATCTCACTGTTCTGCAAGGCGACGCGGGGGTTCTTCGCCTTGGATGGGGTGTATTACTGGAGACTGGCGGACGGGGAGCAGTTGGTCGGCGTGGATGCCGACGGCTTCCAGGCGGAGCGGTTCCGCGCCTCCACCTTGCGCATGAGCGAAAGCGCGGTCGCGGTGGAGGCGGTCAAGAGCCGGCACACGGTGTATGCGAACCATCTCGACCCGCTGAAATACCCGATGGCGGGGGATTTCCAGGCGAAGTCGTTGATGGCGGCGCCACTGATCGTTGGCGGGGATGTGATCGGGGCCATCGTCTTTCTCAGCCGTGACGACGGCGAGCACTTCGATGAAGACTTGGCCGGCAAGGCCACCATCCTGGCGTCGTACCTGGGCAGCCTGATCGAAACCCTGCAGCGCTCCGAGCGGCACCGCAAGCGCGCCGAGGACCTGATGGCCCTCGCCCTGGAATTGAGCGCGTCGTTGCGCTTGCCGGAGTTCGCCCGTAGCTTCACCGAGCGGGTCACCGGGATGTTAGGGGCGCAAGCCGGCGCCCTGGCGCTCTCGCAGGGCTCCAGCCTGGAGACTATCGTCCTCCATGAGCCGGGCGAGCCCAGCGACAAGGCACAGGTGCGGCGGCTGACTGCGGCTCTGAGCGACGTGGCCGCGGAACGCTCCTCCGCCCTGCTGCAGGGCGATGCTGCCCAATTGCTGGGACCGGGCATCGCCGCGGCGTTGGGCTGGCGCGACCTGGTCGTGGTACGGCTGGTGGGCGCGGATCAGGAGCTGCTGGGGCTGCTCTGCCTGGCGAATCTCGATCACGAGTTGTCCCAGCCCGACCGCAACCTGCTGCAAGCGGTCTCGGCGCACGCTTCGGTGGCGCTGGAGAACTCGCGCCTGTTCTCCCGCATCGCGCAATCCAACAAGCACTGGGCGGAGATCTTCGATTCCATCACCGACTTCATCGTGGTGCACGACGACGCCCACCGCGTGTTGCGGGTGAACCTGCCCCTGGCGCAATTCATCGGGGTGCGGCCGGCGGAGCTGATCGGGGTGGGCATGCGCGCCCTGGTCTCGATCGCCGCCGACGCCGGCGACCAGCCGTGCCCCTTCTGCCGCGTGGGGATGGAGAAGAGCGACGAGTACATCCACCCGGTGCTGGACCGGACGTACCTGGTCTCGACCTCGCGGGTGCGGGGAGCGCTGAACGAGGGGTTGCAGACCATCCACGTGCTCAGGGACATCACCGACCGGCGGGAGGCGGAACGGCGCTATCGCGAGTTGCTGGACAACATCCAGGAAGGCATCTTCTTCTCCACGCCGGAAGGGCACTTCGTCGAGGTCAATGACGCGCTGGTCCGCATGCTCGGCTATGACAGCCGCGAGCAACTCCTGCAGATCGACATCCGCACCGAGCTCTATCCCGAGCCGGAGCAACGGCGGCGGTTCATCGAGGCCATCGAGAAGCAAGGCATGGTGCGGAACTTCGAAGAAGCGCTGCGGCGGCGTGACGGCACCCTCGTGCATACCCTGGAGAATGCGTTCGCAGTGCGCGACGCGAAGGGCGTGGTCATCCAGTATCGCGGGGTGATGCTCGACATCAGTGAAGTCAAGGCCTTCCAGGCGCAGCTGCAGCGGGAGCGCGACTTCAACACCAAGATCCTGAACAACACCCAGAGCATGATCCTGGTAGCGGACACCGCCGGGTTGGTGAGCTACGCCAACCGCCGCTGCTTCGAGCACGGCAATTTTCGCGAAAGCGAGCTGCTCGGCCATCAACTGCTGGAATTCGTCGCCCCCCAGCGGCGGGAAGCGATGGCCGCGGCTTTCGAAGCCGTCCTGGCCGGCCAGCAAGTGAACAATCTCGAGCTTCCCATGATGCGGCCGGACGGCAAGCTGTCGCAGTTCTCCATCAATCTCAGCCCCATGCGGGACGAGCGTGGGGAGGTGAACAGCATGGTGGCGGTCATGACCGACGTCACCGACGCCGCCATGCTGCAAGGCAAGCTGATGCACGCCGAGAAGATGGCGGCGGTCGGCCAGCTGGTCTCCGGCGTCGCCCACGAGGTCAACAACCCGCTGACCGCGATCCTGGGATTCGCCGACCTGCTGCTGGAGCAGGAGGACGTCCCGGAATCGGCGCACAAGAACCTGAAGGTGATCGTGCAGGAGGCGCAGCGAACCAAGACCATCGTGCAGAACCTGCTCAGCTTCGCGCGGCAGATGCCGGCGGAGCACCGCGCCGTCCAGGTGAACCCGATCCTGCGGCGCACCCTGCAACTGCGCGCCTACGACTTCGCCAGCCACGGGGTGGACATCGTGGAGCGGCTACGCGACGGGATGCCGGATATCGTGGGCGACGCCCAGCAACTGCAGCAGGTCTTCCTGAACATCATCAACAACGCCTACGACGCGGTGCGGGAGACGGAGCGCCGCGGCACCATCGAGGTGGAGACTTCTTACGTCAACGGCGGCATCGAGGTCGCGTTCCGCGATAACGGCCGCGGCATCCAGTTCCCGGAGCGCATCTTCGATCCGTTCTTCACCACCAAAGAGGTTGGCAAGGGCACCGGACTGGGGCTGAGCATCTGTTACGGCATCGTGCGCGAGCACGGAGGCGACATCATCTGCCATAACAATGAGGGCAGGCCGGGGGCCACATTCATCGTACGCTTGCCGGCGGCTGCGGGGCCGGCGGCAGTGGCGGCCGCGGCGGGAGCGCAGGCATGAGCACCGCGAGTCAGCAGGTCTTGCCCATCCTGGTGATCGAGGATGAAGCGTCGGTGATGGGCTTCCTGGTGGCCGCGCTGGAGCGCGCCGGCTACCGCACCGCCCAGGCCGCGAGCGGGGCGGATGCCCTGCGCATGCTGGCGGTCGCCAGTTATCTGGGAGTGGTCTCCGACATGCGCACCCCGGGCGGGGTGAACGGCGCCGATGTCCACGCCTGGCTGGCCGCCAATCGGCCGGAACTGGTCTCCCGCGTCGTCTTTATCACCGGCGACACGGTCAACGAGGAGACGCAGCAGATTCTCCGCCACACCGGGGCGCCCTGTATCGAGAAGCCGTTCCGGGTGCAGCAGCTGATCCAGTGCGTGGAAAAGACCATTGGGAAGGCCCGATGACCGACGACTACCGCATCAAGTTCCTGATCGTGGACGACGAGCAGAGCATCCGCAAGCTGTGCATGACCATCGGCGCTTCGCTGGGCTTCGACTGCACCGAGGCGGAGAGCGGTGAGGCCGCCCTGGTACAGCTGGAAGCCGAGTGCCCCGACATCCTGATCGCCGACCTGATGCTGCCCAAGATGAGCGGCGTGGAGCTGTTGCAGCAGGTCAAGAACCTGCAGCCCGGTTGCGAGGTGGCCATCATGACCGGCCACGGCTCCATCGAGAGCGCGGTGCAGGCTATGAAACTGGGCGCGTACCACTACATCCAGAAGCCGTTCCGGGTGGAAGAGGTCAAACTCATCCTGCAGCGCATGGCGGAGAAGGTACGCCTGGTAGCCGAACGCGATTTTCTGCGCGACCGGCTGAGCACGGAGAGCCAGCTCAATGACATCACCGGCTCGTCGGCCAAGATCCAGGATGTGCTGCGCATGATCGCCCGCCTGAAGGACACCCGCACCCCGGTGCTCATCACCGGGGAGAGCGGAACGGGCAAGGAGTTGGTGGCGCGCGCCATTCACTTCCGCGGGTCCTTCGCCAAGCGTCCCTTCGTCGCGGTGGATTGCGGCGCCCTGGTGCCCACGCTGATCGAGAGCGAGCTGTTCGGCTATGAGAAGGGCGCCTTCACCGGGGCGCTCAAGTCGAAGCACGGGCTCTTCCAGGCGGCCAACGGCGGCACCATCTTCCTGGACGAGATCGGCGAGCTGCCGCAGGAGATGCAGGCCAAACTTCTGCGCGTGCTGCAAGAGAAAGAGGTCCGACCGGTGGGCAGCAACGATCGGCAGAAGGTGGACGTGCGGGTGATCGCAGCCACCAACCGCGACCTGGAGGCAGCCTACAAGGCCGGCACCTTCCGCAAGGACCTTTTCTTCCGCCTCAATGTGGTGACCATCCACCTGCCGCCGCTAAGGGAGCGGAAGTCGGACATCCCCAGCCTAGTGCGGTGCTTCCTGCTGGACCATTCACCCGACACCCCCATCCAGGTGATGCCCGAAGTGCTGCGCTGCCTGCTGCGGTATGACTGGCCGGGGAACGTGCGCGAGTTGCAGAACTGCATCGAGCGGGCGATCGCCTTGGGGAACAAGCAGACCATCGACATCGCCGACCTGCCGCCGGCCATACGGGAAGCTCGCGCCGGGGCGCCTGCGGTCTTCGAAACCGAGGCCATCCCTGAGCACGATGGGGAAGCGGCCTCGGGATCGGCAACCGACCTGGAAGATATCGAACGCATGACCATCCAGCGCGTCTTCGAACAGGTGGGCGGCGACAAGGCGCTGGCTGGCAAGATGTTGGGCATCAGCCGGGCAACGCTCTACCGAAAGCTCAAGCGCTACAACATCAGCCTGGAGCGCGCCAAGGGCGTTGGCGCTACCTCTGAAGGGTAGGCCCGGCCTGCGACGCGACACCGGCTGGGCTGAGAAACTGTTTCAACCTGAGACGCCGACCCCGGCTTTCCGCTAAGCACCGAGCGAAGCCTTCTGATTTTTCAAGAACTTACGACTTCTGGTGTGGCCTGAATCTTTGGCCGTCGTCGTGCACTTCCACTCTGCGAATCGAAGTGGCTTTCCGCCCGAAGGCTGGGCGGTGCGAGGTCATGTGGCGCAAAAGGCCGTCATTTCTCCGTGGGCAGAGGAACAGTCGGACGTGGCCAGGCTGGCGGGGTTCTTTCCCGCGGCTACCGCCATCCGGGTGCCGGTGCGGGTGGGTCGCATCGAGGGTGACGAAGAAGAAGAGACGGTCATTGAGTTCGGCACTCCGCGAGAGGTCTTGTTCGCCGCCAGGCTGCCGCTGGAGTTCGGCGATCGCATCCGGCTGGTGAATGCGGAGGGGCTGCTGGAGGCGGAAGCCGAAGTTGTCGCTGTGCAATACCACGAGGGCAAGACCGCAGTCGCTGCCCGCTTTATCGGGCCGGTTGCGAATTGGGTCATTCGAAAATGAGCACCGCCACCATGTCATTGCGCGAGATCGCCGCCCAATGGCGAGCGGACCGCCGCATTTATCCCATCTACGCCAGCATCGTGCGCCAGTTCGAACTCGGGATCGAGCCCTGCCGCGACCTGGAATCTCCGATCGACCGCAACGACCCCGAGGTCCTGGAGAAGATCGCTGCCTGGTTCGACGCCGTGGACGCGCGCAGCCATGCAGGACACCTGCGCCAGGCGCTGCAGACCGCCAAGGTCGCCAAGGAAGACAACTTGAGGGCGCTGCTGGGACGCTTTCTCGGCAAGGAAAAGAAAAGCCCCGCCGACCGTGACAAGGTGGATTTCCTGCTGGTCCAGTACTTCTCCCAGTGTGCTCCCCACTCCATGCACGATCGCGAACTGGAGCTCGACGACATCGCCCAGGTGCTGGAGCCGGTGCTGGGCGAGACGGTCCCCCATCAGCCGCGCTGGCTCGAAGTGCTCGATGGCGAACTGGCGAGACTGAAGGAATGCAAGACGTTCCACGAGCTGTTGGAGAAGGGAATCCTGGCGCACGTCCGCCAGCTCAAGGAAGAGGCCGGGGAGATGTATTTCGGCTCGGGGGCTATGCTGGCCTTTACCCGATTCAATTTTGTCGCCCGGCATGCCTTCTTCCGGCTCCTGCATGCGGACCTGGGAACCATGCGTCACGCGCTGCACGAACTCGAGAAGCGGGGTATCAAGCACTTGGATTGCCGGGCCGCGGGACTCTCGGACAAGGAGCCGCTGAACAACGTGGCGGCGATCTGGCACGACTGGAAGACCCCGTTCCGGGCGCCCTACGCGGCAGGTCAGCCGTTCGAGCGCATGATGAAGGTTGCGCGCATCGTGGAGCAGGAGGCCACAAAGCCTGTGCCCGCACCACAGCCGGCGCCCGAGCCGCCAAAAGCAACCGCAGCGCCGAAGCCGGCCGCTGAGAAAGCGAAGCCCGCGCCGCTACCCGCAGTGGCGAAACCATCCCCCGCTCCGACCAAGGCGGAAACTCAGCCAGTGATGGATGTGCAGTCCTGCCTGGAGCACATCGCCGAACAACTCATCGGCGAGGTGCAGGCGACGCCCACCTCGGTGGCCACCATCCACTACCACGATTCGAAGGTCCTGCTTTCCTCGTGGGAAGTGGCGGCATTCACCAAGGGTGGCAATGACGCCGCCGACGCGCTGCAACGCGCGGTGGCCGGCCGGACCATCCTGCTGGAAGCGGTCGAACGGAAGAAGAAGGGTGTTCCGGCGGCCGATCTGCCGGAGGCGACCAAGCTGGCCCACGCCGAGGTCGCACTCCTGCAGGAGAGCATCGCGAAGGCCAAGGAGCGCAAAGACATCGACGCGGCGGTGAACCTGGCCGCGACTTGCAAGCGGATGCTGGGGCTGATCGAGGAAGCGGAGAAGCTGAGCCGTTAGGGAGAGATTGACGTGGACAATGTTCTGATCATCGCGGACGACGCCGATTTCACCCGCAGTCTGGTCGGTCGCTGGCAGATGGAGCGCGCCGTGCCGACCTTCACCCAGGTGACCAGCGAACTGTGGACGCCGTCTGTGCAGGCGGGCTATCCGCTCACCGTGATCGGCCCGATTGCGCCGGCGCGCCTGGATAGCATCCTCAGCAGCCTGGAGGCGTATCACGCGCTGGGGATCTGCGTCACCGATGACGGCAGCCGGGTGCAGGGGATCCGCACCGCCCATCCCCGTATCCTGGTGTTCCGCCAGTACGACGGTTGGGTGGATACGCTGGTGCTCCTGGCCGCCGAGATGCTCAAGCGCGTCGATGTCCTCTCGCAGTTGCGGCGTGCCGAACAGGCCGCGGCCAGCGACCATCGCCATGCCACCCTCGGCCGCTACATCCTGGAGATGCGGCACAGTTTCAACAACGCCCTCACCTCCGTGCTGGGCAATGCCGAATTGCTGCTGCTGGAACCGGGAGCGGTGTCGGCGCAGGTGCGCGAGCAGATCGACACCATCCACAGCATGGCGCTACGCATGCACGAAATCATGCAGCGGCTGTCCTCGCTGGAAGCGGAGATGAACTGCACTGAGAAATTCTCTCAAAATGAGACGTCGCCCTCGTCTCAGGCCTATGCCATCCGTTTCTAGTGCACCGCAGAGCTTAGCTAAGTAACTGATTCCCTTATAGTTAAAAAAAGTGATACAAAGGGTCCAGGCTGCGGTAACGTGGCCGCGCAATTGCACTTCTATCTGCGGACCATCAGCTTATGAGGTTTGGTGCGTGAAGAAGATCCTGATCGTGGACGATTCGCAGTCGGAGGCCAAGGTGATGCAGTCGGTGCTCCAGCAGGCAGGCTACTGGCCGGTGGCCATCCACGATTCCACCAAGATCGAGCAGACCATCGACGTGGAGCGTCCGGCGCTGATCCTGCTGGATGTGGTGATGCCGCAGCGCAATGGCTTTCAGGCGTGCCGCGAGTTGAAGGGAAGCGCCGAGTACGGCCGCATCCCCATCGTCCTGGTGACGTCGAAGAGCAGCGACAGCGACAAGTTCTGGGGCCAGCAGCAAGGGGCCGATGGGTACGTGGTCAAGCCCTTCACCCCGGCGCAGCTCCTGGTGGCGGTCCAGAAGTTCGTAGGCTGAGTGAAGATGGCGGAGAACCCACAACTCGAACCGCAAGCGCAGCCGGCGGAAACCGCTGAACCACAGGTTGCGCCAGAGGAGCAACTGCCCGAGTCGCAGTACTGCATCTTTCGGGCAGGGCGGGAGCGCTTCTCTCTGTCCGTGCTGGACGTCGAGGAAGTGGTGGAATGGCCGGCGGTGACGCGCATGCCGCTGTCGCCGGCGTTCCTGATGGGAATCTTCAACCTGCGCGGTTCCATCGTGCCGGTGATCGACATCGCCTTCACCGAAGGCCGGCGTCCGGACCTGCCCCCCAAGCACGTCGTGGTCGGCGTGCTGAAGGGAGATGGCGAGCGCGACGACCTGCGTTTGGGCATCGCCGCCGACGAAGTCATCGGGACTTACAGCACCAGCGAATCGCTCCTGGTGGACGAGGCCCCGAAGGATGTGCCGCACTGCTGCGGCATGCTGCGCCACGACGATCGTCTGGCGCTGCACCTGGATTTGAAGAAAGTCACCGAGACGTTCCCCGTCCCGGTGATCTAGCCGGCAGCTAGGAGCTAGCCGCCGGTTGTACTTGGAGGCCGTATGAAAGGTCGAGTGAATTCGACGATCTGGATGCTGGTCCTGGTGAACGTGGTCGCCATGGCCGCGATGCTGGGGCTGGGCTACGGAGCCGGAGCCTGGGCCAAGGGCCTGCCCATCCTGGACGCGGTGAGCGCGTCCAGCCAGGCGGGCATGCGCCTGCTGGGCGGGCTGCTGGTGCTCTTCATCGCCGCGGGCATCACGTTCATCGTGCTGGGCAGCAAGGTGTCCAAGCCGGTGAAGGAGCTGACGGAGTTCTCCGAGCGTCTGGCGGCGGGCGATTACCGCGCCTCGGCCGACATCGACTCGCAGGACGACTTCGGCTTCATCGCCCAGAACATGAACCGCACCGCGGAGAAGATCTCCAAAACGGTCTTCCACCAGGAGGCGCAGGAGAACCTGCAGCGCTCGGTGACCGACTTCCTGACCATCGTCAGCCAGATCGCGCGCGGCGACCTGACCCTGCGCGGCAAGGTCACCAACGATGCGCTGGGCAACGTGGTGGACTCGGTCAACTACATGCTCGACAACTTCACCAAGGTGCTGGAGCGCGTGCGCAAGGGCGCCCTCGACGTCTCCAGCAGCTCCAACCAGATCCTGGTGGCCTCCGAGCAGATGCTCAATGGCGCGGTGCAGCAGGACCAGGAGATCACCAACACCTCGTCGGCGGTGGAAGAGCTGACGGTGTCGATGAAGCAGGTGTCGAACAACGCCGAGGCGAGCGCCGAAGCCGCCCGCCGCGCGCTGGACGCCGCCGAGCAGGGCAACCGCGCGGTGCGCGACACGCTGGACGGCATGCAGCGCATCCGGGCGTCGGTGCAGGCCACGGCCAAGAAGATCAAGTCGCTGGGCGACCGCTCGCTGGAGATCAGCGAGATCATCAGCGTCATCAACGACATCACCGAGCAGACCAACCTGCTGGCGCTCAACGCCGCCATCGAAGCGGCGCGCGCCGGCGAGGCCGGTCGCGGGTTCGCGGTGGTTGCCGACGAAGTCCGCAAGCTGGCCGAGCACTCGCGCAACGCCACCAAGGACATCGCCGCCCTGATCAAGGCCATCCAGGCGGAAACCAACGAGGCCGTGGTGGTCATGGAGGAGGGCACCAAGGAAGTGGAAGTCGGCGCCCGCCTGGCCGACCAGGCCGGCAAGGCGCTGGAAGCCATTTCGTCCGTCGTCCGCCAGTCGGCCGAGCTGGTGCAGGAGATCTCACTGGCTTCGAAGCAGCAGGTGCGCGGCACCGAAGGCGTGGCCAACGCCATGCAGATCATCTCCAACATCACGCGCCAGACCTCGCAGGGCGCCCGCCAGACGGCGCGCACCGTCGAAGAGCTGGTGAAGCTCTCCGAGCAATTGAACGAGGCCCTGTCGCAGTTCCGCGTCAGCACGGCCGCGGGTCCGGTCGAAGTGAAAGAACTCTCGGCCGCCATCAGCCGCCGGTAAACCGAGGACAGGCGGGAAGGTCCCATGGTGGAGAGGAACCAGGGCACGGTCAGCAGCCACGAGTTGTCGGAGATCCGCGCGCTCATCGAGCAGCGCTCGGGCATCCACTTCGACGACTCGCGCGAGCGCTTTCTCATCGCCCGCGTGCGCGAGCACATGAGCGACAAGCGCATGCTGCACGGGACCGACCTGATGCGCCTCATCCGCGGCTCCAACGTGGAATACGACGCCCTGGTGGAGCGGCTGCTCACCCAGGAAACCTCCTTCTTCCGCTATCCCGCCGTGTTCGCCGCGCTAGAGCGCAAGGTACTGCCCGAACTGCACATGAAGAAGTTCTGGGAGAACCCGCGCAGCCTGCGCATCTGGTCGGCGGGTTGCGCTTCCGGCGAAGAGCCCTATTCCGTCGCTATCACCCTGGCGGAGTCGCTGGAATTCGCCGACGCCTGGAACATCCACATCCTGGCCACCGATATCAGCAAGCAGGCGCTGCAGCATGCCGAGCGCGGTGTCTACCCCCGGCGCGAGCTGGCCAGCCTCGACCTGCGGCAGCTGGAGAACTATTTCGTGCGGGTGGGCGACCAGTTCATGGTCAAGCCCCGCATCCGCAACATGGTCAGCTTCGCCCCGGTGAACCTGGCCAACGGCGTGTACATGGGACGGTTCGACTGCATCTTCTGCATGAACGTCCTGATCTACTTCACCGAGGAGCGGCGCTCACAGGTCATCCAGCGCTTCTACGATTACCTCGAGCCCGGCGGTTATCTGTTCCTCGGCCACTCCGAGTCGGTGGCGCGGCTGCCGGTGAACTTCGAGACCACCGTGGCCGGCGACTGCCTCCTCTACCAGAGGCCCAACAGCAGCGTTGCGCGGCGCTCCAACGCAGCCGCTGCCCGGGAGAGCCTATGAGCGCCCCGGGCCAGGATTTCGTCGAAGTCTTCCTCCAGGAAGCGTCCGAGCACCTGCAGTTCCTGCGGGAGTACTCGGGGCTGCTGTTGGACCCTTATCCGGCGGCCGACGACTTGGACCGCCTGTACGTTTCCGCCCACACCCTGGGCGGCGCCTCGGCGATGTACGGCTTCCCGCTGTTCTCGGAGATCGCGGGCAAGCTGGCGCACATCTTCCAGTACGCGATGAATGCGACCATCGGAGCGGAAGCGGCCCCTCCGCTGGTCGAATTCATCTCGGAAGCGGTGGCGGTACTGGAGTCGGACCTGCTGATGATCAGCGCCACCGGAGGCGAAGCCGCCGAAGACATCACCGCCTTCAAGCAGAAGTATCCCTTCGCCTTCACCGGGCCCACGCCGGAGGAGCGAGAGAAGGAAGCGGCGCTGGAAGCGGCGGCGTCGGTCGAGCATCCGGCAGCGGCTCCGGAACCGCCGCCGCAGTTCGCCGAGCTGCCCCAGGACGGCGATGTGCCGCCCGAGATCCTCGAGTTCTTCGTGCCCGAGGCGGAAGAGCACCTGCAAGTCGTCACCGATTGCCTGCTCTCCCTCGAAACCAATCCGAATCCCGAAGAGATCCACCGCCTGTTCCGGGCCATGCACACCATCAAGGGGTCGGCGGCACAGGTGGGGCTGCACCGCATCGCGCATGTCGCCCACCGGGCCGAGGACCTGGTGGGACGCCTGCGCGACGGTGAGCTGATGCCTTCCGCCCAGATCGTGGACATCTGCCTGGAAGCGGTGGACACGCTCAAGAAGTTCCTCTACCGCCAGTGGCCTGACGACCAGGCGATGCAGTCGGCGGTGACGTCGCTGCTGACCCGCATCGCGCACCTGGCGCCGGAAGAGAGGGAACCTGCTGTCGCGGCAGCCGTGCCCACGCAGGTAGCCGAGACCTTGGTAGAGACGCCACTTGGGACGTCTTCTGAGACGCAGCAAGCTGCGTCTCTACCAGAACTTGCCGCCGAAGCCCAGACCCTTGCCGCTCAGGCCGCCGAACTCTCGCAAGAGCTGGAAGCCGCGCGCGCCCAGACCCAGGCCCTCCGTGCCGAGCTTGTGGAAGCCGCCAGGCCGGAGCCGGCAGTCGAATCCAAGGAAGCGGAGGCCGAGGCGGCCAAGAAAGAGCCCGCGGGCGTGCCGCAGTCCAAGTCCGTCCGCATCGCTCTGGAGCGCCTGGACCGCATGATGAATGCGGTCGGCGAACTGGTCATCAACCGTACCCGCATGGTGGGACGTCTCAACGAACTGGAGAAGCTGGCCGACGTGCTGAACTTCTCCAAGGCCCGCATGTCCGACAAGGTCGCCGAATTCCAGGAGAAGTACGAGTTCGGCCGCCTGGCGAGCGGCAACTTCGCTCCCACCCCGAAGCACGTCGATCCGTACCCGTTCTCCGGGGGCTACTCCAGCTATTCTCATTCCTTCGATCCCGCGCTGGCCGAGTTCAGCGAGCTGGAGATGGACCGCTACGACGACTTCAACATCCTCTCGCGCTCGCTGACCGAGATCTCCGCCGACATCACCGAGGTGCTGACCCAGCTCGACGGCTTCGTGCGCCGCGTGGATTCCGACATCGACGAGTTCACCAAGCTGGCCCACCGCCTGCAGGATGAGATCACCCAGGCCCGCATGGTACCCATTGGCAACCTCTACACCCGCCTGACCCGCACCGTGCGCGACGCCGCCAAGGCCGCGGGCAAGCATGTGGAGCTCACCCTGGCCGGGGCCGAGACTGAGCTCGACAACAACATCATCCAGCAGATCTCCGACCCGCTCATCCACCTGGTGCGCAACGCGGTGGCCCACGGCATCGAGCGTCACGACGACCGCTACGCCGCCGGCAAGCCTGACCAGGGCAACGTCGCGGTTCGCGCCTACCACCGCGGCAATCACATCTACATCGAGGTCGAGGACGACGGGCGGGGCATCGACTACGAGAAGGTCCGCAGCACCGCGGTCGAGAATAGCCTGGTCAGCGCGGAAGACGCTGCCAAGCTGGGCGAGCGCGACCTGCTCGAACTCCTCTTCCACCCCGGCTTCTCAACCGCGCCGCGCAAGACGGAACTCGCCGGCCGCGGCGTCGGCCTGGACGTGGTGCGGGCCAACCTTTCGCAGCTGAATGGCGAGATCGAGATCGAGACCCAGAAGGGAGTGGGCTCGCGCTTCACCCTCAAGGTCCCGCTCACCCTCATCATTTCCCAGGCGCTGTTCGTGCGCTGCGGCGAGAGCGTGTTCGCCCTGCCTTTGGCCTTCGTCGAAGAGATCCGCCGCCTGAAGGAGTCGGACATCGAGGAAGTCGGTGGCAAGCTGCTGACCAAGGTGCGCGACGTGGTCACCGAGGTGGTCCGGCTCGACCAGTCGCTCGGCCTGGAACGCGTCGAGCCGGTCAACGGCTACTACCGGCTGGTGATCGTCAATGTCGCAGGGCGGCAGGTTGGCGTGGTGGTCGAAGAGGTCATCCGCAAGGACGAGATCGTCATCAAGAGCCTGGGCGAGTACATGCGCAATGTGAAGCTGTTCCCCGGGGCCACCATCGCGCCCGACGGCAGCCTCATCCTGCTGATCGACGTCAACCGCCTGGTCGCCGGCGAATCCATCGAGCGGCGGCCGCTGATGACCAGCGCCACCGCGGCCCGCATCTTCGCTCCCGGCGCCGCCGCCGTGGCCCGCGGCGAGATCCCGGCGGAAGCCATCGACCAAGTGGCGCCCGAGAAAGTCGTCGTGCTGGCGGACGATTCCATCAGCGTCCGCAAGTTCGTGGGCCGCATGCTGGAGAAGGCCGGCTACCGCGTGCGCCTGGCGGCCGACGGTCTCGAGGCGTTAGAGATCGCAACCCAGAATCGCTGCGACCTGGTGATCACCGACCTGGAGATGCCGCGCACCAACGGCTACGAGCTGATGACCCACCTGCGGCAGCAACCCGAGACCCGCTCCCTCCCGGTCATGGTGGTGACCTCGCGCGCCGGCGTCAAGCATCGCGAGCGCGCGCTCAAGGAAGGCGCATCGGCGTTCCTGACCAAGCCGGTGCAGGAAGACCAGTTCATTGCGGCGGTGGCGCAGCTGATCGGCAGCGCCGCCCCCGTGCACAAAGACGCTGCGGCCGAGACGGTGCCCTGATCATGGCAGGCAAACGAATCCGGGTGTTGATCGTGGACGATTCGGCGTTCATGCGCAAGGTGCTGCAAAGCATCCTGACCGCCGAGCCCGACATGGAAGTGTGCGGGGAAGCGCGCGACGGGCGCGAAGCCTTGGCCCAGAGCGATGCCCTGTCTCCCGACGTCATCACCATGGACATTAACATGCCGCACATGGACGGGCTCCAGGCCACCGAGCTCATCATGTCGCAGAAGCCGCGGCCCATCCTGATCGTCAGCTCGGAGTCGCGCGAAGGCGCCGACACCACCCTCAAGGCGCTGGAGCTCGGGGCCATCGATTTCGTTGCCAAGCCCTCGGCCGGCGTGGACCTGGACATGAATTCGGTGCGCGCGGAATTGACCCGCAAGCTCAAGATGGCGGCCAAAGTGCGCGTGGTGCGCACCGCGGTGCGCAGCAAGCTCCAGCAAGAGATCGCGACCTCGGCGCCGCGGGTCGAGCCGGCGCCCATGCCACCGCGCCCGGCCCCGACCACTCCCGGGGCGGCGCTGGTCAGCCGGGCCAACGGCAAGTTCCCGGTCGTGGTCATTGCCTCCTCCACCGGCGGGCCCGCGACCCTGATGAAGTTCGTCCCTATGTTCCCCAAGGACTTTCCCGGCACTGTCATCTTGGTGCAGCACATGCCGGGGACCTTTACCTCGCAGTTCGCGCAGCAGTTGGGCGAGATCGCGCAGATCAAGGTCAAGGACGCGGAGCAGGGCGAGATCCTGCAGCCCTCGACCTTCTACGTCTGTCCGGGCTCGCACCACCTGCGCATCACGCCCACCGGGCGCATCACCCTGGACAATGGCCCGCGCATCACCGGCTACCGGCCCTGCGCCGACGTTTCCATGGAGACGGCTGCCGCATTCGCCGGTCCCATGAGCATCGCCGTCGTGCTCACCGGCATGGGCAATGACGCCTCCCTGGGCGTGCAGAAAGTGAAGGCCGCCGGCGGCCACGTGATCGCCCAGGACGAAAGCACCTCCGTGATCTTCGGCATGAACGCGGAAGCCATCAAGACCGGCTGCGTGGACCAGGTGCTCCCCTTGGACAATGTCTTTGCCGCCATCGAGAAGCGCGTGCTGTACGTTTTCGGCGCCGCGCGGGTAGGTGCCCTGTGAGGATCGTCCGGGCCGAGACGCGCAAGCGGGTGCACCATGGCGAGCCGATGATTCTGTTCGCCGTGGGCGGCACCACCTTCGCCATCGCCGCCGCCGAGGTGGACGAGATCCGCGACCTCTCCGGCCTGGAGCCTCTGCACCCCGCGCACCTCGGGCCCAAGTTCGCCAAGTTCAAACACACCCTGCAGCGCGACGGGCGCACTTATTTCGTGGTGGACGCCAACACCCACTTCCGCGTGCTGCCCACGCGTCACACCCGCCTGCTGGTGCTGCGCGGCGCGCCCGCTGCTGTCCTGGTGGACGCCATCGACCGCATGACCGAGATCGCCAGCCTGCGCCCCCTGCCCAAGGCATTCGCCGGCGAGGAGCGTGATTGGTATCGTGGGCTGGCTCTCTTGAAGGAGGATGTCGTGCCCGTGGTGGCCCCGGGCGCTTTCCTTAGCAAGGCGGAGGGCATAGTCTTGAAGGCAGCGCTCGAGAAGCAGGCCGCGAAGGGAGCGGTCGCCGGATGACACGCACCTTCAAAGGCGAGCCGTCCTTCGTCCTCTTCCCCCTGGGGAAGAAGCGCTTTGCCTTGCCCGCCGGCGTCGTGACCGAACTGGCCCGCCCCGACCGCCTGCGGTCCTTCCCGCACACTACGCGGATGCTGGCTGGCGTGCTGTTGCGGCGCGGCCAGATCGTGCCGGTCTGCGACATCGCTCCGGTACTGGTGGGCGAAGATGCGGCGCCCCGCAAGTTCTTCCTCATCGCCAATCGCTACTTTGGAAACACCCGCGAGTGGACCGCCATCCCGGTCAGCGGCGAATGCGAATTGGCGAGCACCGAGTTGCTGCCGGTCACGGGCAAGCTCCCCCGGTACGTGATCGGGTTGCTCTCGCTGGCGGATGAGATCGTGCAAGTCCTGGACCTGGGGCTGCTGCACGCAGCGGAGGCGACCGCATGAACACCATGTCCGCTGAGGCGCCCAAGCTGCTGCTCATCGACAGCAACGTCTTCTTCGCCAGGCGCCTGTCCGATGCCCTGAAGTCCGAAGGCTTTGACGTGGAGCATTGCACCCAATCGGCCTACGCCCTGACCATGCTGGAGTGGAACACGCCCTCCGCCATCCTGTGCGCCACCAATCTGCGCGAGATGGGCGCCTACGAGATCCCGCGCATCCTGCACTCCGACATCAAGACCGCGCACATCCCCATCATCGCCATGGGCGACGGCGGCGACCAGGCGCTGATGGAGGCGTTCCGCGCCGGCTGCGACGATTACGTGGACCGCCGCCTCGGGCCTGAGCACATCGCCACCCACATCCGCACCTTCCTGAGGAGCCACACCGAGGGCTTCCAGCCGACGCAGATGCTGGGCGCCACCGACACTGCGCTGAGCGGCAGCCTGTCGCATCTCGACCTGCCGGGTGTGGTGCAAATGCTTTGTCATTCCCGCCAGAGCGGGGCGCTGCACGTGAACAGCAGGCTCGTGGACGGCATCATCTTCTTCGATTCCGGCGACATCTCTCACGCCGAGGCCGGCGACATGATCGGCGACGACGCGGTGGTGCAGATCGTGAAATGCTGTAACGGCGAGGAGATTGGCGTGTACAAGTTCGTCCCCGGGGCCGCCGCCACCACCCGCACCGTCCTGCGCGGGGCCACCGAGCTCATGCTGGAAGCGCTGCGCGAGGTGGACGAAGACGCCAAGACCACCGAAGGAGGCGCATGATGGCCGACCTGGCGCCCGCCGCGGCCCCCACGGTGTATTTCATCGATGACTCGGCCACCATGCGCGAGGTCATCAAAATCGCTTTCCGCCGCGAGAACATCCACGTCGTCGCCTGCCACGACGCCGCCTCCGCCTTCCAGCAGATCGAGCAGGTCAAGCCCGACGTGGTCATCAGCGACGTCATCATGCCCGACAAGGACGGCTACGAGGTCTGCCAGTACATCAAGCAGCACCCGGCGCTCGGCAAGACTCCGGTGATCCTGATGTCGGGTGTGGTGAACCGCGCGGTGGCGGAGAAGGCGTTTGCGGTCAAGGCCGACGAGCTTATCCGCAAGCCGTTCCAGCCCCAGGACCTGATCACCCGCGTGCGCCACCTGCTGCGGCCCGGCGCCGCGGCGCCGCCGCCTCCGCCGGCTGCGGCTGCCGCTTCCGTGGCCGCGCTCAGCAGCATCTTCGCCGCGACCAACGCGCCCGCCGGGCGCCCGCGCACCGCCGCTCCGCCGGCGATGTCGCGGCCCCCAGTGGTTCCCGACCAGCCCGCGCCGCCTTCGAACATCACCCCCTTTCCGGCGCCGCCGCCCGCTGCGCCGGCTGCGGCACCGCCTGTGCCTCAGCCTCCGCCGCGTCCGAGCGCCGGCATGGACATGGCCAAGATGAAGCTGGAGGTGTTGCGCCTGGAGGGATTGGTCAAGAAGCTCCAGGCCGAGCTGGAGGCCGAGCGCGAATACAGCCGCGCGCTGGAAGCGCACATCAAAACATTACAGGAGTCCGAATAGTCTGCGAACGAGGTTAGCGCCGCCGGCAATTTTGGACGGCGCAAGAAAGCGTCCCGAGTGGTTTCGCGGGACGCTTTTCTGTTGAAAGTGGCCAGTGGTCAGTGGTCGGTGGTCAGAAGCTCGAGCTGACCACTGGCCACTGCCCACTGCCCACTTGCTCAAGCGAAGAGGAATTCCTTCGTCCGCAGGTCCTTGATCGTGTCCCTGAGTTTCGCCGCCCGCTCGAATTCGAATTTCTTCGCCGCCTCGCGCATCTCGGTCTCGAGCTTGGCGATGTAGGCATCCACCTCGTCCTGCGACCTGAACTCTGGCACACCCTCGGCGGCCTCGGTCACGTCCACGTAATCGGCTTCGACGATCTGCGCCAGCGACATCTCCACCGGCCGCACGATCGACTCCGGCGTGATCCCGTGCTCGTCGTTGTAGGCCTGCTGGATGGCGCGCCGCCGGTTGGTCTCGTCTATCGCCTTCTGCATGGAGTCGGTCATCCGGTCGGCGTACATGATCGCCCGCCCGTTCAGGTTGCGCGCGCAGCGTCCCATGGTCTGGATGAGCGAGCCGCTGGAGCGCAGGAATCCTTCCTTGTCCGCGTCCAGGATCGCGACCAGCGACACCTCCGGCAGGTCCAGCCCTTCGCGCAGCAGGTTGATGCCGATGAGCACGTCGAACTCGCCCTTACGCAGGTCGCGCAGGATCTTGATGCGCTCCAGGGTCTCGATCTCCGAGTGCATGTAGCGGCAGCGCACCCCGACCTCGCTGTAGTACTCCGCCAGGTCCTCGGCCATGCGCTTGGTCAGCGTGGTCACCAGCACGCGTTCGCGCTTCTCGGCCCGCTGCCGGATCTCGTGCAACAGGTCGTCGATCTGCCCCTTCACCGCCCTGACTTCGACCTCCGGATCGATCAGCCCCGTGGGCCGGATGATCTGCTCCACCACGACCCCGGCGGCCTTCGTCAGCTCGTACGGTCCGGGCGTCGCCGAGACGTAGATTGCCTGGTTGACGCGGTGCTCGAACTCGTCGAAGGTCAGCGGGCGGTTGTCGAGCGCGGACGGCAGCCGGAAGCCGTACTCCACCAGCGTCTCCTTGCGCGAGCGGTCGCCGTGGTACATCCCGTGGAGCTGCGGGACGGTCTGGTGCGATTCGTCGATGAACAGCAGGTAATCCCGCGGCACGTAATCGAGCAGCGTCGGTGGCGCCTCGCCCGGCAGCCGTCCCGAGAAATGCCGGCTGTAGTTCTCGACTCCGTGGCAGTAGCCGACCGATTTGATCATCTCCAGGTCGAACATGGTGCGCTGGTGCACCCGCTGCGATTCCACCAGCCGCCCGTTCTTCTGCAGCTCCTCCTCCCACCACTTCAGCTCTTCCTTGATGGATTCGATCGCCTTGTTCTTGGTCTGCGCCGACATGACGTAATGGGTCTTGGGATAGATGGGCAGGCGCACGTATTTCTGCTTGACCGTCCCGAACAGGGGATCAATCTGGCTGAGCTGCTCCACCGAGTCGCCCCACAGCTCGATGCGGTAGGCGTTGTCATCGTAGGTGGGGAAGACCTCGATGATGTCGCCGCGCACCCGGAAAGTGCCTCGCCTGAAGTCGGTGTCCGAGCGCTCGTACAGGATCTCGACCAGGCGGCGGGTGATGTCCTCGCGCTTGATCTTCTGCCCCTTCTCCAGGAACATCATCATCCCGTAGTACGCGTCGGGTGAGCCCAGGCCGTAGATGCAGCTCACCGAAGCCACGATGACGCAGTCGCGCCGCTCGAACAGCGACTTGGTCGCCGACAGCCGCAGCTTGTCCAGCTCGTCGTTGATGGTCGCTTCTTTCTCGATGTACACGTCGCCCGAGGGGATATACGCCTCCGGCTGGTAATAGTCGTAATACGAGACAAAGTATTCGACCGCGTTGTGGGGGAAGAAGCCTTTGAACTCGTGGTACAGCTGCGCGGCCAGGGTCTTGTTGTGGGCCAGCACCAGCGTCGGCCGGTTAGCGTTCTCGATGAGCTTGGCCATGGTGAAAGTCTTGCCCGAGCCGGTCACGCCCAACAGTACCTGGTGCTTTTCGGCCTCGGCCACACCCCGGGTGAGCTGCTCGATGGCGCGCCCCTGGTCGCCCCGCGGCTTATAGTCGCTGACTAGTGTGAAATCCATGAAAAAGGTCGTCGGTCTCTGGTCGTCGGTCGTTGGCCACCCAGGCCTGCGTGTCAGGCGACGGCTTCAGCCGTCGCGCAGCGGCTCCCTTGCTTTGCGGCTTTTAGCCGCTGGGGAGAGCGCTCTCAGGCGCAAATTTCGGCGGGTGGGCATCTCTCTATTATACCGAGCAAGTAGAGATCCTTCGGGGCAGGAGGCCCCTCAGGATGACGCCGGCGGGCTCAGACGCCCGCCAAACGGCGTCACTTCCACCGGTGCCCGACCAGCTCCGCGTCATACAGCCGCTGGTCTACGGTGTGCAGCGACTTCAACTGCCTGGGCGTGAGAAGGGACTTGTGGGGAATGTCGCAGAGATAGTTGGGAATGAACCAGACATCCTTTTCGGTGGTCATCCAATTGAGGTGGTCGAATCGCTTCAGGTTCACCGGATTGGAATAGCGCCGCAGCGACCTCTGTTTGGCCAGGTTGAAATAGAGGTTGAAGTAGCTCATCGCCAGCTCGCGCAGCGTCCGATAGACCGGCTCGCGGTAGCGGCAGCCGGCGAAGTTCGAAGCCGCCACTGCCCCCCAGCACCCGTTCTGGCGGAAGATGGCCAGCACGTGGTCGGTATCGCGCTCGGCCTCCAGGTCCCACAGCAGCGGCGGATAGCCGAGCACCCGCAGCGCGGCAGCGCCGAAGATGGCGCCCTCCAGGCAGTGCACGGTCCGCGTCCGCAGCACTTTGCGCGGTGACCAGCAGGTCGGCGCCAGGTGGTAGGGCAGGCTGTTCAGGAAGTTCTGCACGCCGTTGGGGTCCTTCATGGCGCGGATGGTGCGCAGCTCCGCGGGCGTGAACCCAAAAGTTTGGCTAGTCTTCTTAGGCATTTGTTAGAGACGAAATCCGATTTAACCACAGAGACACTGAGACACGACGAAGAAACAATTCAAAACCTCTGTGTCTGTGTCTGTGGTTAGGTTTTGAAAATGTCGGGCAATTCCGAGGGGCTGTCGATCAGCACATCGGGCGGGGTCAGCTTCAGGCGCGCCGGCATGAAGCCGTAGTTCACCCCCACCGTCCATATCCCTGCGTTCTGCCCGGTCAGGACATCGATGTCGGAATCGCCGATGATCACCGCCTGCTCCGGCCGCACCCCGGTCTCGGAGCACAGCGCCAGCGCGCCCTGCGGGTCGGGTTTCTTGGTAGGGAAGCTGTTGCCGCCGTAGACCTGCACGAAGAACGGGCTGATCCCCAGCGCCTCGCAGATGCCCCGCGAGGGATTCACCGGCTTGTTCGACAGCACTGCCATTTTCCGCCCGCCACCATCCCGCAGCGCCTCCAGCGCCTGCTGCACGCCCTCGTACAAGGTGGTGTTGTCCAGCTTGTGCTGGCGGTAGTAGAGGATGAAATACTCCAGCGCCTCGCGCATCAGGTCACCGCTGTCGGGGTCGCCGAGAGCGCGGCGGATCAGCATGGGAGCGCCGTCCCCGACGTAACTCTCGACCACCTCCATGGGCAGCTCCACCCGCCCGAACTTGCGCAGCATGGCGTTGACCGCGTTGGTCAGGTCCACGCGCGAATCCACCAGCGTGCCGTCCAGATCGAAGATCAGCAGCTTGATCGTCTCAGCAGGAATCTTGCGGCGTACTCGGATCATCTTCGGTAGAGACGCCCGTCAGGGCGTCTCTAACCTCAGTATATCCGGCGAGCGTCCGACCATTTACAATGTCCCCAACGCACTGCCCCCGCTGCATCTAAGACATCTGAGGACTGAATGGCAACCAAGGCAGACGCCAAACCGCCGGTCGAGGCGGCCGCAGTCGAAAAAGCAGAGAAGAAGCCGAGGACCTACGAGGGCCTGACCCTCGAGCAGCTCATCCAGATGTACCGGGTCATGTTCCTCTCCCGCCGGCTGGATGACCGCGAGATCCTGCTCAAGCGCCAGCAGCGCATCTTCTTCCAGATCTCGGGCGCGGGGCACGAAGCTTTCCTCACCGCCGCCGCCATGGCGTTGAAGCCCGGCCACGACTGGTTCTATCCCTATTATCGCGACCGCGCGCTCTGCCTCACTCTGGGCGTGACCCCGCTCGACATGCTGCTGCAAGCGGTCGGCGCCGCCGACGATCCCAGCTCCGGCGGACGCCAGATGCCCTCGCATTGGGCCAGCCGCAAGCTCAACATCGTCACCCAGTCTTCGCCCACCGGCTCCCAGTTCCTGCAAGCTGTGGGATGCGCCCAGGCCGGTCGCTATTTTGCCAAGCATCCCGAGGCCGCCGAGAAGGCCGAGGGCGACTACCGCCAGTTCAAGGACGTGGTCTTCCACGGCGACGAGGTCACGTACGTCTCCTGCGGCGACGGCACCACCAGCCAGGGCGAGTTCTGGGAGGCGCTGAACACGGCCTCCAACCTCAAGCTGCCGGTCTTGTTCGTGGTCGAGGACAACGAGTACGCCATCTCCGTCCCGGTCGAGGTGAACACCGCCGGGGGCAACATCTCGCGCCTGGTAGCGAACTTCCCCAACTTCCATTTCGCCGAGTGCGACGGGACCGACCCCATCTCCAGCTACGCCGAGTTCCGCCGCGCCGTGGACTACATCCGCGCCGGCAAAGGTCCGGCATTCATCCATGGGCACGTCGTAAGGCCGTACTCGCATTCGCTCTCCGACGACGAGCGGCTCTACCGGCCGGAGTCCGAGCGCCAGGACGAAGCTCGCCGCGACCCGATTACCCGCCTGCAGATGTTCCTGGTGCGCGAGGGCATCCTCGACGAGGAGGGCGTCAGCCGCTTGGAAAAGGAAGTGGACGAAGAAGTCCAGGAGGCCAGCGACCGGGCCCTCGAAGCCGCGCTGCCGGCACTCGACTCCTACAAGAAGTTCGTTTACTCCCCCGACCTCGACCCGACCTCGGCCAGCTTCAGTTCCGCCCCCGCCTCCGAGGGCGGCGACAGGACCATGGCTGACCTCATCAACGCCTGTCTGCGTGACGAGATGAAGCGCGACCCGCGCATCGTCCTCTTCGGCGAGGACGTGGCCGACTGTTCCCGCGAGGAGTATCTGAAGAAGAAGCTGGTGAAAGGGAAGGGCGGGGTCTTCAAGCTGACCGCCGGCCTGCAAGGCGAGTTCGGCCCTGACCGCGTCTTCAACTCACCCCTGGCGGAGGCCAACATCGTCGGGCGCGCGGTGGGCATGGGCACCCGCGGCCTGAAACCGGTGGTCGAGATCCAGTTCTTCGACTACATCTGGCCCGCCATGCACCAGTTGCGCAACGAGATGCCGCTCATCCGCTGGCGCTCCAACAACGCTTTCTCCTGCCCGGCGGTGGTGCGCGTGGCCATCGGCGGCTATCTGACCGGCGGCGCCGTCTATCACTCGCAGTGCGGCGAGAGCATCTTTACCCATACTCCAGGCATCCGCGTCTGCTTCCCCTCCAACGCCCTCGACGCCAACGGCCTGTTGCGCACCGCCATCCGCTGCGACGACCCGGTGCTGTTCCTGGAGCACAAGCGTCTCTACCGCGAGCCCTTCGGACGCGCCCCCTACCCCGGACCCGACCACATGGTGCCCTTCGGCAAAGCGCGCGTCTGGAAAGAGGGGAGGGACATCACCCTCGTCTCCTACGGTGCCGTCATTCCTCGCGCTCTGCAGGCCGCGCAGCGCCTGGAGCGCGAGCGCGGCCTCAGCGTCGAGGTCCTGGACCTGCGCACTCTGAACCCGTACGACTGGGAGGCGATCGCCAACTCGGTGCGCAAGACCAGCCGCGTGCTGGTCGCGCACGAGGACACGCTCAGCTGGGGCTATGGCGCCGAGCTCGCCGCCCGCATCGCCGACGAACTCTTCGATTACCTCGATGCCCCGGTCCGCCGCCTGGCCGCCGAGGACACCTTCGTCGCCTACCAGCCGGTGCTGGAGGACGAGATCCTGCCCCAGGCGGACGACGTGTACCAAGCCCTGGTTTCGCTGGCAGAGTTCTAGCCCGTGCCTCGACCGGGGCGGCGGAAACCCGGAAAGCACGCCATTCCCGGCGCTGCCTGTGCCACAATTCCCGTATCGGGTCCTGAGCGGGCCTCTGTGTTCGACCGCACGTAGGCTTGTGACGCGCGTCACCGCCCGGGGTGTGGACGGCGGGCTACTTTGCTGTAGCGGCATCCCTCGCGGGCTGCCGTCTGCATTCCTACATCCGCATGCCTGCTCAGGAGGAGGGGCCAGTGAAGACTGTTTTCGTCGTGGGGGCCGGCCCGGCCGGGCTCTTCGCCGCTCAAAAGATCGCTCAGGCGGGACACACCGTGGTGGTGTTCAACCGGGACATCAAGCCCGGCGGGCTCGCCGAATACGGCATTTATCCCGTCAAGGACAAGATGAAGTTCGGGCTGCGCAAGCAGTTCGCCAAGATCTTCGCCCTGCCCAACGTGTACTACTTCGGGGGAGTGAAAGTCGGCACCGAGTGCCCGCTGAAGATCGAAGACCTGCGCCAGTTCAATCCCTCGGCCATGCTGTTCAGCGTGGGCGCCCAGGGCACCAAGAGCCTGGGCCTGCCCGGCGAGAATGCCAAGGGCGTTTATTCCGCCAAGGACTTTGTGTACTTCTACAACCAGCTGCCGCCCTTCGCCTCGCAGGACTTTTCCACCGGCAAGCGCATCGCCATCGTGGGCATGGGCAACGTCATGGTGGACATCGCCCGCTGGGTCATGCAGGACGATCCCAACCGCGTGACCGAAGAGGTCATCGTGGTCGCCCGCCGCGGCCCCTTCGAGGCCAAGTTCGACGAGAAGGAGATCGCCCACCTCGAAGAGCACCTCGACCAGGACGAGTTCCGCGCCGAGGTCGAGCGCATCAAGGACAAGCTGGCCGCGGTCGGCCAGGACCCCTCCAAGATCGCCGACGAGAATTTCCCCTTCCTCAAGAAGCCGGCCTACGTGCGCAAGAAGCCGGGCATCCGCTTCCGCTTCCTGTGCTCGCCCAAGGAGATCCACGCCGGCCCCGACGGCCGCATCAACCGTCTGACCGTTACCGAGAACCTCCTGGTGGCCAAGGGCAGCGGCACCGCCGCCAAGGCCACCGAGCAGACCACCGACCTCGATGTGGACACCATGATCTTCGCCATCGGCGACGCTCACGATCCCAAGGTCGGCCTGCCCATGGGGCCGGAAGGCTACGCCACCCGTCCTCCGGCCGAGCCCGGCAAGCCCGTGTACCAGGTCTATGACCCGGCCACCGGCAAGGACTTGGAAGGCGTGTACGTCGGCGGATGGGCCCGCCGGGCCAGCGAAGGCCTGGTCGGCATCGCCCGTCACGACGGCGAAGTCGCCGCCGCCGAGGTCCTCCAGTATCTCGAGAAGGCCTCGGAACAGGCGGCCACGAGTCCGGCCGACATTCAGCGCAACCTGGAGCGGCGCGGACTGCGCCCGGTGAACAAGGCCGACCTTGAGCTGCTCGACGCCGCCGCTGACCGCGAAGCCAAGGCCCGCGGCCTCGGCTTCTTCAAGTTCTCCGACAACGAGACCATGCTCAAGGTCATCGCCGGGGAGAAGGCGAAGAAGAACGAGCTGGTGAGCGCCGATTAAGCGAGGTTTCGATTGACACCCCGCCTGAATTCGGGCAGAATGCACGGATTCAGGCGGATTTCTATGCGCGCCCTTCGATTTACGGGCTTTACCTACGCTGGCTTCCGATTTACCGGGAGCGGCTGGGGCGAAGCTTGGACGCGCATCACCAGATGAACTGACCGCCAAGATTTCAGCCAATCAGCCGCGACCCCGGTCGCGGCTGTTGCTTTTTCGGGAGACAGGGAGGCCCAACATGATCGTCAACATGAAAGATGTCGCCAGCGAAGAACAGATCCAGCACGTGATCAAGCGGGTGCAGGAAGCGGGCTACCAGGCCCACGTGACCCGCGGCACGGAGCGCACCATCATCGCCTGCGTGGGCAGTTCCGGCCGCCGCCACGAGATCGAGGCGCTGCAGGCCGCTCCCGGCGTGGACAACTGCGTCCCCATCGCCACCCCGTTCAAGCTGGTGAGCCGGCAGACCCGTCCCACCGGCACCGTGGTCAAGGTCGGCAACGTCAGCATCGGCGCCCACAAGGTGGTGGTCATCGCCGGGCCGTGCTCGGTGGAATCGCGCGAGCAGATGCTGACCGCCGCTCACGGCGTCAAGGCCTCCGGCGCCACCATGCTGCGCGGCGGAGCCTACAAGCCTCGCACCTCCCCCTACGACTTCCAGGGCCTGGGCGTGGAAGCGCTGGAGATCCTGCGCGCCGCCCGCGAGGAGACCGGCTTGCCCGTGGTCACCGAGGTTATGGGCAGCGAGGACGTGGACCTGATCTCGGAGTACGCCGACATGCTGCAGGTCGGCGCCCGTAACATGCAGAACTACAATCTGCTGCGCCGCCTGGCGCGCGCCGACAAGCCCGTCCTGCTGAAGCGCGGGCCCTCGGCCACCATCAAGGAGTGGTTGCTCGCCGCCGAGTACCTGCTCTCCGGCGGCAACGCCAATGTGGTGCTCTGCGAGCGCGGCATCAAGACCTTCGAGACCGACCTGCGCAACACCATCGACCTGGCGGCCGTCGCCCTGGCCAAGGAACTCTCCCACCTGCCGGTGATCGCCGATCCCTCGCACGGCACCGGACGGCGCAGCCTGATCGCTCCGGTCTCGCGCGCCGCGGTGGCGCTGGGGGCCGACGGGCTCATCATCGAGGTGCATCCGTGTCCGGAGCGCGCGCTTTCTGATGGCGCGCAGTCTCTCGACCTGGACGGCTTCGCCGAAGTGATGCGCGGCTTGGGCGATCCCATGCGCGCTGTCGCCACCCCGCAGGAGGTTCCGCGCAAGTATGCGGCGCGGGCGGCCAGCGCCTCCGGCTCGCACGACATCCAGAGCTTCAGTTTCTGAAACGTGGGCGCGGGTCTCCGACCTGCGCCCACGTCTATTTGGACTTGGACGGCCCGCCGCCGCCGCGCATCACCGCGTCCAGCGCGATTGGTCCTCCGCCGAAGAAGATGAGTGCGAACGCCAGGGCGGCGCACGCCAGGGGAAATCCGTAACCTAGCGGTCCTCTCAATCCATGCGGCCAGGTGACCTTGGCGATGGCCACGCACATCTCGACGAACAGGGCGAGGGCAGCCACGCGCGTCAGGAGCCCCAGCACCAGCAGCGTACCGCCGCCCAGTTCCGCCACCACCGCCACGTAAGCCATCCACCAGGGGAAGCCGAAGCCCTTGACGATGCTCACAAATGCCGACATCCCGCCGAGCGCCTTCTGCGCCCCGTAGGCGATCATGATGGCGCCCAGGGCCAGGCGCATCACCAGCAAGCCCAGCGGCTGCAGGCGGTCCAGGAATCGCAAGCTAGCCCCTCCCCGATACGTAAGCCTGGATCTTGCCTGTTTCGCTGAGCTTCGCGGATTCCTCCGAATAGCTCAGGCTTACCCCGCGGCGCTGCATCTCGGCCACGAATTCCGGGGTCGGCACGTCGCTCTCCTGGTAGATGCCGCCGCGCTTGGCGATCTTCCCGCTGCACATCATCTGCAGTACGATCGACGCCGGCCAGGCGGTGGTGCGCATCATCGCCGACATCTTCGTGCTCGGATCGTAGTCGTCGAACAGGGAATACGAGTACACCGAGCCCTGGGCGTGCGCCTCCACCCGCAGGATGCAGATGTCGGGATCGTTGCCAGCGAATTTCTCGCTTAGGATCTGCGCCGTCAGCTCCCGCGGGGCGATCGTCGCTTTTCCCACTTTCCGTTTTGCGCTGGAGAACAGCCCCAGGTCGTAGAGCAGCCGCACCATGGCGAAGTGGATGGGATAGCGCAGCGTCTTCTCGAAGCACTCGCCCACCTTGCCCTGGAAGGTCTCGGGCAGGGTCGAAGTCCCGCCCGAGGTGTGGAAGGCGATCAGCCGGGGCAGGCCGCGGATCTCGAAGTCTTCGGGCTCGGTCAGCGGCTCGAGGTAGGTGATCTTGCCGCCGCGCAGTACCTTGGCCGGTTCCACGTATTCGTTGATCAGCCCCTCCACCGAGAACACCAGTTGGTAGTAGAACGGCGGCTTGGGATTCCTGGGCAGGCCGCCGACGTAGATCTTCAGCGCGTCGGCCTTGCCGCCCGCCTTGCGCATCAGCTCGCCCGCCATGATCGACGCCATGCCCGGCGACAGCCCGCAGTCCGGCGCGATGCCCACGCCCTTCTTCTCCGCCTGCTTGCTGAGCGCATATTCCTGCTTGACCACGGTGTTGTTGCCGCCCAGGTCGGCAAAATGGCAGCCCGCCTCGATGGCCGCCTTGCACAGACCAAGGTTGAAGAAGTAGGGGATGGCGGAGAGCACGCCATCGTGCCCGCGCATCAGCTTCTTCGCCGCCGCCGGTTTGCGGGCGTCGAACACAACCGCCCGCACCTTCTTACCGCTGGCCAGCTTGTTCACCCGCGCCGCGGCAGCTTTGGCTTTCCTGCCGTCACTGTCGGCCAAAGTGACCGATTCCACCTGCTCGGCGCGCGCCATGTCGTACGCCGCCGCCGACCCCATCATGCCCGCGCCGATCACTAAGAGCTTCATAAGAGCACTTCCCGCATGGAGTAAAGAACCGCTCAGGTTACAGGAAAGAAGTAGCTGGTAGCTAGTGGCCGGTAGGTTGGTGTGTCTGCCTTCGTGTCTTCCTTTGTGTCCTTTGTGGTGAGTCTTCTTGCTCACGTCGCCCGGGTATTCACGGCCTCCCGGAACGCCTCCAATAGAGATATCCGGGCACCCCGATCAGCATGATGACCGCGCCCGCAATCGCTTCCTTGGGCCGCTCGTAGGCGACGATCACTGCCCAGATGGTTCCCGCCACCAGGTACAGCGCCGGCAGGACTGGATATCCCGTGCAGCGGTACGGCCGCTCGACGTTCGGACGCTTCTTGCGCAGCACGAACACCGCCGCCACCGTGCCCACGTAGGCGATGACCCCGACCAGCATCACGTAGGTGTACAGCTCATCGTACTTGCCGCTCAACGCCAGCACCGCCGACCACGCCCCCAGCAGCACCAGCGACCGCGACGGCGTGCGATAGCGCGGGTGCACGTAAGAAAGCGCGGGGAAGAAGGCTCGGTCGCAAGCCATGGCATACACCACGCGCGCCCCCGCCAGGGTGCACGCCGACGCCGCCCCGAAGCAGGAAGTGGTGATCAGCAGGGACATCCAGCGCCCTGCGCCCGGCGAGAACAGGGTCATGGCCGCCGCCTGCGCGATGGTGCGCTCCTGCTTGATCTGCGACAGCGGCAATGCGTAGAGGTACGCCAGGTTCAGGCTCAGGTAGATGACGCCCACCGCGATCACGCCCAGCACCAGCGCCCGCGGGATGTTGCGCTGCGGCTCCTTCACTTCGCCCGCCGCACACGTAACGTAGTTCCATCCGTCGAACGCCCAGAAGACCCCGGTCAGGGCCAGGAATACCGCGACCGGCAGCGCTGGGGGATGTTCCATCGGCGCCAGCGTCGAGAAATGCTGCATCGAGCCCTTGCCCACCAGGAACCCGAGCGCGACGAACACGGCGATAGCAGCGAACTTCATCCACGTCGCGATGTTCTGGAAGGTGGCCGCCCGCCGCAACCCGACCACGTTGATCCAGGTCACGAAGGCGATGGCCAGCACCGCAACCAGCTGTCCGCGGGTCGGCGACCACGCGCCCAACGTGAACAGCGCCTGCCTGGCGCCGTAGGGCAGGACCTCGTCGCCGTAGGTGGCGAAGCCGACGCACAGCGCCGCGGTGGTGCCGCTGAAGTTGATGAACAACACCATCCAGCCGAACAGGAAGCCGTAGAACTCGCCGTAGGCCTCGCGCAGATAGACGTACTGCCCGCCGGCGCTGGGGAACATCGCGCCCAACTCCGCGAAGGCGAAGCAGGCCAGCAGCGAGATGCCGCCGCCCAGTACCCACACACCCAGGAAGACCAGCGGATTAACCAAGTGCTCGGCGACGTCGCTCACCGCCAGAAAGACCGCCGAACCGATGATGCCGCCTACCAGCAGCAGGACGGAATCCAGCAGCGACAGCCCGCGGATGAGGGTGGCTTTGGATTCCGCCGCGGTTGCGGGCCCGGTAGGGCTCATCCGATCCCCAACTCGTCGGGCGATTCCAGGGGCGTCCCGCACACCCGGCAGATCACCGCCGAGCAATCGCCGCAGGTGAGGGGGTCCTCCACTTCGCGCTCGCACTTCGGGCAGTAGAGCGCCTCCGGTTTCACCTGCGACTGTTCGGCCATGCGGAAAGCGAACTCTACCACAGCGCCCATTTACAATGACTCCTAGCTCCTAGCTCCTAGCTACTCGACCATGACCCCGGACGAACAGCTTCGCTCCGAATTCAACAAGTGGGCCGAGGCCGGCCGCGGCGAGGAGATGGAGCGCCATCACCTCGACATCACCGAGAAGACCATACGCCGCATGGCCCTGCGTCCCGGGGAGCGCGTGCTCGACCTGGGCTGTGGCGCGGGCTGGGCCACCCGCATCCTGGCCCGCCTGGTCGGCGAAGGCCCTGAAGGCCACGGCCAGGTCATCGGCATCGACATCTCCGACGAGATGATCCGCCGTGCCCGCACCGCCTCCAAGGACTTCGAGAACGTGATGTTCGTGGTCGGCTCGGCCGACAAGATCCCCTGGGAAGAGAACTTCTTCGACAAGGTGCTCTCGGTCGAGTCCTTCTATTACTATCCCGACCAGGACCGGGCGCTGAACGAACTCTTCCGCGTGATGGCGCCGCGCGGACGGCTGTTCATTCTCATCAACCTCTACAAGGACAACCCCTACTCCCTGCGTTGGGTGGAAGAGCTCAAGGTCCCAGTGCACGCCCGCTCCAGGCAGGAGTACGTGGAGCTGCTCCAGAAGCACGCTTTCGAGGACGTCGAGGCTGTCCACATCCCCGACGACACGCCCACCCCCGACGACTACTCCGGCAAGTGGTTCAAGAACGCCCAGGAGCTGCGTGACTTCAAGCGCATCGGCGCCCTGCTGCTGATGGCCACCAAGCCCAATCTCCGCTCCCCGGCGCCGGGATACCAGATCTACTGACCCGGTTCCGAACTGACACTCCGCAGCCTGGGCTCTGCAGTATCTGTTTGACCCACCCGATGTTCCCGCCTAGTATGGCGCGCACAGCCCAAGAGTGGGGAAGGGGTGTCGGTGGACGGTAGAACAGTCTCGCATTACCGGGTTCTGGAGAAGCTCGGCGGCGGCGGCATGGGGGTGGTACACCGCGCGGAAGATACCGTACTAGGCCGTACCGTGGCCCTCAAATTCCTGCCTCAGGACACGATGCGCGACCAGCAGACGCTCGACCGCTTCCTGCGCGAGGCCCGGGCCGCGGCCGGTCTCACCCATCCTCATATCTGCACCGTCCACGAGGTCGGTGAGCAGGACGGCGAGCCCTTCATCGTCATGGAGCTGCTCGAAGGCGCGACCCTGAAGCACCTCATCGAAGGGGATTCGCTGAAGATCGAGCGGGTCATCGACCTGGGCATCCAGATCGCCGATGCCCTCGACCTGGCCCACGGCCGCGGCATCATCCACCGCGATATCAAGCCGGCGAACATCTTCGTCACCCGCGCCGGACACGCCAAGGTGCTGGACTTCGGTGTCGCCAAGTTCACCCAGAAATCCATCCGTGTAGCCGAAGTGGTCGGGGCGGGCATGGCGACCGCGGCGTCCGATTCCCATCTGACCAGCCCCGGCTCCACGGTCGGCACCGCTTCCTACATGTCTCCGGAACAGACCCTGGGCAAGGAATTGGATGCGCGCACCGACCTGTTCTCCTTCGGCAGCGTGCTGTACGAGATGACCACGGGCTCGGTCGCGTTCCCCGGCGGCACCCCAGCTGCCATCTCCGACGCCATCCTGCATGGCATGCCCAAATCCGCGCTGGACCTGAATCCCAACACGCCCGCCGAGCTGGACCGCATCATCAACAAGGCCCTGGAGAAGGACCCGGACATGCGCTACCAGAGCGCCGCCGAACTGCGCGGCGACCTCAAGCGCCTGAAGCGCGATCTGGATTCGGGCAGCCGGACATCCGTGGCCCGGCCCGCGGGAGCCGCGCCAACCCCGGCCCGCCAGGCGGTCGCCCCTGCCGCCGAGAACTCGGTTGCCGTGCTCTATTTCGAGAACCTGAGCGGCGCGAAAGACGACGAGTACTTCCGCGACGGCATGACCGAGGACATCATCACCGAGCTCTCCAAGATCAGCCAGTTGCGGGTCTTTCCCCGCTCGGAAGTGCTGGGATTCCGCAACAAGCCGGTCACCGCGCCCGAGGTCGGGCAGCAACTGAACGCCTCCTTCGTTCTGGAGGGAAGCATTCGGCGCGCCGGGAACCGGCTGCGCATCACCGCGCAACTGGTCGAGACCCGCACTCGCCACTCGGCTTGGGCGGAGCGATACGACCGCGAACTGGAGGACGTCTTCGTCATCCAGGACGAGATCGCCCGCAGCATCGCCCAGGCGCTGCGCATCACCCTTTCGCCGCAGGAAGAGAAGACCATCGCCCGCAAACCGACGGAGAACCTCCAGGCTTACGATTACTACCTGCGCGGGCGCAGCTATACCCGGCGCGAGAACCTGGAGTTCGCCCTGCAGATGTTCGAGCAGGCCATCAAGCTCGATCCCAACTTCGCTCTCGCCCATGCCGGTGTCGCCAATGTCTGTGGCTTGTACTACGAACTGCGCGAGCAGAACCCGAAGTGGATCGAGCGCGGGGTCGCCGCTTGCGATCAGGCGTCGTCCCTGGACCCGCAGCTGGCCGAGGTGCTGGCGGCCCGCGCCCGCCTGTTCTACGGCGAGAAAAGGCCCGAGGATGCGGTCCAGTACGCCCGCATGGCGCTGGAGCGAAACCCGAACTGCGACGGCGCCTACAACATCCTGGCCCGGGCCTACTTCGTGTCCGGCCGCTACCAGGACGCGCTCGCCATCAAGGACCGGGCGCTGGAGACCAGCGGCGACGATTACAACGTTTACATCCCCTTCATCAACAGTCTGGTGAAGCTCGGCCATGCGGAGGCCGCCACGCGGCTGCGGGAACGCCAGTCCGTCATCCTGGAGCAGCAACTGGAGCTGGTGCCGGAAGACGTCCGCGCCCGCATCCTGCTGGCCTGCATCTATGCCACCCTGGGCAAGGAGGAGGATGCCGTTCGCCAGGCCCAGACTGCGGTGGCCCTGCGGCCCAATGAGCCCAGTGTCCTGTACAACGCCGCCTGTACCTACGGAGTGCTCTCCCGGAAAGCAGATGCACTCGACAGCCTGAAGAAAGCGGTGGCGGCGGGCTACGGGAACATCGAATGGGCGTCCCGCGACCCCGACCTTACCTGCCTCTACGACGATCCTGAATTCCAGGAACTGTGCCGCTCGAAACGGGCGAAAGCGAGCTCGTAAGCGCTCCTACCGCCAAGAGCGTCGACTGGCGGCCGGAGCCTGACGACGCCTCAGATCGCGTCCGACACGCTCGCCATGTTGAAGTCGTGGGTCTTGATGGCGGGCACGATAGCGCGCTCCGTCCGCACCGGGCGGCTGAGCATCTCGGCGTTGGCCAGCACGTTGACCGGGCTCTCGTTCCAGCGGAAATTGTTCACCGGGTACGCGATCTGGCCGTTCTCGATCATGAATACGCCGTCGCGGGTGAGGCCGGTGTACTGCTGGGTCTGGGGCTGCACGAAGCGGATGTAGAAGAAGTGGGTGATCAGCAGGCCGCGCTCGGTGGACTTGATGAGGTCATCCAGCGAGTGGTCCTCGCCGTGGATGATGGTCGCCCAACTCGCGGGGCCGGTGGGCGCGGTGTTCTTCTGCTTCGCCCAGTAGCGGCTGTAGCTCAGGCCCTTGACCACGCCCTTCTCCACCCAAGTGCGCCGCTCCACCGGCAGGAAGCTGGCGCCACCGCCACCTCCGCCGCCGAAGAAGAACTGCCCGACGCCGGCCAGCTGGGTGGAGATGCCGCCGTACCAGGGCACGGTGGGGATGCGTATATCGAAGGGGTCGCTGCGCACGGTGATGCGGTCGGAGAACATTTTTTCGCCGACGCGGGTGCCGCCGCCTTTCTTGCTCATCACCGACCGGCCTTCGTCGGCGGCCCGGGCATCGAAGCCGCCACCGAAGAGCAGCAGGACGAGGTCTTCCACCGCGGCCGGCTCCAGGATGACGGTGTAGCGGCCGGGATCGAGCTTGCGCGGCTTCTGCGACAGAATGGCCTTGTCGATGGCGACCCGCGCCACCGCGCGGGAGTCCATCGCGCCGAGCTCGTGGCCCGCGGACAGGGCCCACCCGGAGCCGGTGCCGTCGGGCGTGCGCACCGTCGTGGTGTAGTTGTAGTCGGTGAGCGTGGTGTAGCCGAAATTGCCTTTCTTGTTGCCCAGGGCGTAGGCGCTGGCTTCGCGTTCCAGGAAGCCGCTGGACTCCAGTTTCTTGGCGGCGGCGCCCTCGATGGTGGCGCGCACCGCCTCTGCCAGCTCTTTAGCACCGGAATCGGCGGTGCGCTGGTCGAATCCCTCGATCTGCGGATACTTCTGCGCGCCGAGCGGCTCGACGTACTCGGGATCGGGCGGCGCCAGCTTGGCCAGCTCTTCGGATCTCGCCACCGCACCCTTGAGCGCTTCGGCGGAGGTCTCGTTGGTGGCGACGCTTCCGGTGCGCGCGTCGAAGGTCGATGAGATGCGCAGGGCGATGCGCTGTTGGCGTCCGCTGGTGGTGACGCTGTTGTTGGCGAAGCGGATGTTGGCCGCGTCCCCGGCGCCGATCCGCACTTCGCAGTTGTCGGCCTTGGAGTAGGAGAGCACCTGGTCCACGAGTTTGCGCGCTTGGTCGTTGCTGAGCATGTTTCTCTCCTAGTCGGTGAGGATGACGTTGACCTGGCGGAAACGCGAGGGCGCGCAGCCGTGGCTCATGGCGTTGATCTGCCCAGGCTGCCCTTTGCCGTCGCTGGTCAGGCCGTGGTTCTGCCAGAACCGCTTATCGCAGATGCCGTCGAGCGAGGCCCAGAAGTCGGGGGTGCGCGCCTGGTAGGCGACGCGCGACAACATCTTGCCGCGCTTGCCGCCCTTGATCTCCCAAAAGAGGTCGCCGCCGAACTGGAAGTTGTAGCGCTGGTGGTCGATGGACCAGGAGCCGCGGCCGTCGATGAGCACCCCGTCGTCCACCCCGGCGATCAGCTGGTCGAGCGACATCGCTTTCTCGCCCGGCTTGAGCCAGACGTTGGGGATGCGTTGGAAGGGGACGGAATCAAAGGAGTCGGCGTAGCAGCAGCCCATGGACTCCTTGTCGCCGATCAGGTGGGCCTGGTCGCGGATGGTCTGGTAGTGGACGAAGATGCCGTTCTTGACGATGTCGAAGGCGCGGGCCTTCACCCCATCGTCGTCGTAGCCGACGGTGGACATGCCGCGGGGCAGGGTGCGGTCGCCGACGATGTTCATCCACTCGCTGCCGTAGCGGAACTTGCCCAGCTTGTCGGTGGTCATGAAGCTGGTGCCGGCGAAGTTGGCTTCGTAGCCCAGGGCGCGGTCCAGTTCGGTGGCGTGCCCGATGGACTCGTGGATGGTCAGCGCCAGGTGGCTGGGCATCAGCACCAGGTCCTTCTTGCCCGGCGTGACCGGCGGAGCGGAGAGGTGCGCGACCGCTTCTTCTCCGATGCGCTTGCCGTTGCCGGGAAGGTCGGCCTCGATCACGGCCTCGTATCCGGCGGTGACCGGCGAGGGCGTGTAGGAGCGGGTGCGCGAGATCCGGGTCTGGCGGTCGGTGGCGCGCGCCGTCGCCTGGCCGTAGCTCTGCACGATGTACTGCTGGATGCGCGAGCCCTCGGTGGAGGCGAAGTACTTGTCCTCCGAGTGCACCACCAGATTGGAGTTAGCGGAGAACACCTGGGAGACCGACTTGATGGCGTCGTTGGTGCGCCGCAGGAGGTCCAGCTTCTCGGCGATGGGGACGGCGAACGGATCCTGGGTGTGCGGCGTGGTCCACTTGTCCACGTAAGCGCGAACGGGCGCGAGCTGGACCGGCTGCTTCTGCAGGACCGAGTTCGCCTTCGCCATGGCCACCGCCTGTTCGATGACCCGCGCGATCTCGTCAGGCGTCACCGCATAGCCGCCGGCAAATCCCCAGGTATGGTTGGCCAGGACGCGCACCCCGAAGCCGAACGACTGGGTCTCGCCCACCGAAGGCACATGGTTCACCTTGCCGCCCGGAGAGGGAGTGGAGAAGAGCGAGACCACCTGGTCGCGATAGCGGTTGATGCGGATGTCGGCGTAGCTGGCGCCGAGCTTCTTGGCCCGCGAAAGCGCAACCTCCGCCAGCTTCGCCAGCTCAGGCGAGGGCTTGCCTCCGGTGTTGGCTGCGTTCAGCTCGGGAAGCCCGAAGAGTTCGGTGGCGAAGGCGGCGGCCGCGGCGGTGCCGGTCAATTCCAGAAAACGGCGTCGGGAGATGCTCATGGATGTCTCCGAAGGGACTGTATCTTCTACTCTATCGCGGGGCCCGACCGCAACCGCGGCATGTGACGGCAATCACAGGCAAGGGTGCGGGTTTCGTTGACGGGTAGGATGTGGCAACGGGAAAAACGGCTCCACCCCCCTCTTTGGGGCGCGCGGGTCATGCGCGTATGCGGCAGCGTGTGCAGCGGCGGCGGCCGGAGGGGCGGGCGCGCGCACGGGGGGTCACAGACACGCGAAGCGAAAGCCACACTTGCTAAGACGATTGTTGGGCATGACATCCTAGCGGGCAGGGGCGCTCCGGGCCGTACTAGGATCGAGCGCGGAATGGAAAAGAAAGTCGGGTTGACCAAGTTCCTGGACTAGAATTCCTCCGTTACGGCATCCAGCGCGGCTTGTCGCCAAGCAAGCGCCCCATCGAGGCCCCAAATGGGTCTTAAAGTCAAAGAATTCAGGTCAACCCGCGAGTACAGCTCGTGGCTGAACAAAAGCGGTAACAGCGTACGGGTCGTCAACGTCTCTACGACAAAGCGGTGGTCGCTCTTCACCGGATTCCTCGGTGACAATAAGACTTACACGGTCACCTACGAAGATCAGCCCCTTGCAGCCGCTGCTGTCGCTGGTGCGGGAATAACCGCCGGACAATCCAGTAATACGTTCTGTACGAGCTGTGGGCAGCACATGTCCGCCGACGCTCGGTTCTGCCCAGCCTGTGGCGCGTCTTTACCAGGTCAAAGTCCGCAGCCCAGTGCTGAGGGTGTTGGCGCACCAACTCAAATAAGCTCTGGAGGGCAAGCGAAGTTCATCGCTGCTCTAGTGTTGGCGATTGTCGCTGCGGTGCTTCTCAAAGGGTGGGCGGCGCTTGCAGGATTCCTAGCGGTCTTTGGGTTCTTTTACGTGGTTCCGCGCTTAAAGATCCCACCGCGGAAAAAGCTCATGGTGGTAGGGGCTGTCGTCGGAATCGTCCTGGTTGTCGAAGTCGTGGAAGTTGTTATCAGCGATTTCGAGGAACGTGCTGCTCAAAGGCAGGCAGACGTTCAGAAGAACGCGGACGCGAAGGTTGCACAAGAGAGGGCAAGGAAGGCTGCTGAAGAACAAGCAGCAGCGCAACAGCGGTTCAATGCGATGACGCCCGCTGAACACCTAGCGGAAGCGAAGAAGCTGTTGCAGCCTGGAGCGATTCCTCAATCGGAATCGCAGGGTTTTCTGCATATCGGCGCCATACCAGCCGGAGCTTTTGAAGCACATACCGCCGCAGACATCAAGTCTCGGTTCTTGGTGGAAAAACAGAAGCGCGCCGCCGAAGCTGCTCGTCAGAGCAAAATCAAAGCTGCTGAAGCCGAGAGGGCGAAAGCTGCGACCGACGAGGCCGCTCGAATTGCGTTTGCGAAGATTGTTGAAAACCAAATGCTGGATGAAGGCTGGAACATGGACGTGACTGCGATTGGAGCGAAGCACACCACACTGCGAATGAAGTGGGCCCTAGTCAGCAAAGTGATGGCGCATCAGATGTCGCAAAAGAGCGATATCTTTGATACAGCCAGGCAGCTAGGCTTCAAGCGCTTGGAACTGACGGACGGCTTCGACGAGACGTGGACTTGGAACTTAGATTCAGCAAAGCGTAATCAGGATTGAGATTTCACATCTACAATGATTCTTCTTCCGCCCGCTCCTCACCATTTGAATGACAAGCTCCACGGACGTTCTGACCTCTTGCGCGCCTGCCCGCGCCGGACGCAACTGTCGATAACAGCCCGTATCACTTGTTACGACATGCCACTTCCGCCTATTGTGACAGGATCACAGACCACTATCGGGACCGGGCGGAGAGACATGTCTCCTCCCTGTTTTGGGGCCCCGTTGAATTCCTGCGATTGTCCCTCGCAGGTATTTATCGCCGCCCTTGTATCACAATGGACCAGTGCAAGAAAGGACTTCGTGCACTTGTTTCTGCAAACAGCACATCTTCCCCCCCCGCGCGCCCGCCCCTCCCCCGCGCACCCCGAAGAAGGGGGTGGGGTGGAGCCGTTTTTCCCGTTGCCACATCCTACCCCGGGTTTCGTTGACACTGGGGGATGGGAAACCTAGACTGAAAGGTCATACCAAGAGGGTCCGAATGGGCTGGCTGCAGAACCGGTTCGAGAAGAACTTCCTCATCACCACCGTCGATTACGTCTTCAACTGGGCGCGGAAATCCGCCCTCTGGCCGATGACCTTCGGCCTGGCCTGCTGCGCCATCGAGATGATCGCCAGCTCCACCGCCCGCTTCGACATCGCCCGCTTCGGGGCCGAGGTGTTCCGTCCCAGTCCCCGCCAGTCCGACCTGATGATCGTCTCGGGCACGGTGACCCTGAAGATGGCGCCGGTGGTCAAGCGCATCTACGACCAGATGCCCGATCCCAAGTGGGTGATCTCGATGGGCGCCTGCTCCTCGGTCGGCGGCCCGTTCAACACCTACGCCGTGTTGCAGGGCGTGGACCGTATCGTGCCCGTGGACGTCTATGTGATCGGCAGCCCGCCGCGTCCGGAGAACCTCTTTTACGCCCTGCTCAAGCTGCAGGACAAGATCGACGGCATGACCATCGCCAAGAAGCCCACCGAGGTGCGGCTGGATGAGAGCATGGTGGAGTCGTTCAAGAAGCAGGTGATGATTGCGCAGACGCTGCAACCGAAGTAGCTAGTAGCTGGTAGTTAGTAGCCAGGAAGCCCGCGAATGAAGCGGGCTTTTGCTTTTCATCTGCGCAGGTCTGCGTTAGTCTGCGGATGAGGTTTCTGATGGCGGAATACGTGAAGATCGGCACCAGGGCCGACCTGCCGGGGGAGAACGAGGCCAAGGAGTTTCAGGTCGCCGGGAAAGTCATCTGCGTGGCCAACGTGGACGGCACGTGCTCGGCCATGGACAACCTCTGCCTGCACCGCGGTGGGCCCATCGGGCAGGGTGTGGTGATGGACGGAAAAGTCATCTGTCCCTGGCACGGCTGGATGTGGGACCCGAAGACCGGCCAGGCGGTCCACAGCAGCGAAGCCAAGGTCGCGGTGTATCCGCTGAAGATTGATGGCGACGACGTGCTGGTCGAAGTATGACAGCCCCTCGACTCCCGCCGCGTTTCCGGGTACCATCGAAGTCCCCCGAAAGCTGCACTGACAGCGGAGGCTCAGGTGCCGGCGCCAAAACCCAAGGGCGAAGAAGCACGTCTCGCGGCTCTGCGCGATTACCGGCTCCTGGAGACGGAAGCGGAGCCGGCCTTTGACGACCTGGCGCAACTGGCTGTAGCGCTGTGCCGCACCCCGATCGCACTGGTGAGCCTGATCGAATCGGAGCGGCAGTGGTTCAAGGCGCGGGTCGGGATCCAGGCGACCGAGTGCCCACGCGATATCTCGTTCTGCTCCTACGCCATCCTGCAAAGCGACCTGATGGTGGTGCGCGACACGCTTTCCGACCCGCGCTTCGCCGCCAACCCGCTGGTGCTCAGCGAGCCGAGGATCCGCTTCTATGCGGGGCTCCCTCTGTTCAGCGCCGACGGCAAGCATGCGTTGGGGACCTTGTGCGTGCTCGACGTCGTGCCGCGCGACCTGACGGGCGATCAGATCACGGCGCTGCGCGCGCTGGCCCGACAGGCGGAGGCGCTGCTGGAGTCCGCCCGCCTGCGCGCCGAGCTCAAGAAGGCGCGTGCCGACGCGCAGCACGCCGAACATGAACTGCAGATGGCGTATGACCGGGAGCCGGAACTGGCGCGGGTGGACCTGCTCACCGGCCTGATGAACCGCCGGGCGTTCCTGGAGGTCGCCGACCGCGAGCGCAAGCGCGCGCAACGCTACGAAGTGCCGATCAGCATCATCGCGTTCGACCTGGAGAACCTGGCGCGCATCCGCGAACAACAGGGAGACCAGGTGGCGGACGCGCTGCTGGTGTCGGTGGCCAACCTGCTGCGCAACCGTGTCCGCCATACTGACGTGCTGGCGCGCACCGGCGACGCCGAGTTCATGGTGCTGCTGCCGACCACGGCCGCCGATTCCGCCAAACAATTCGCGGGCAAGATCCGCGAGCTGATGCTGGAAGCCATCCAGCAGCACGATTGGCCGCTCCTGTTCGCCATCAGCGTGGTCACGCACGTCAAGGCGCCGGAAGTCCTGGAAGACCTGCTGCGCAAGGCGGACCACGTGAAAGCGTTCGTCAAGACCAGCGACAAGATCGTCGTGCGCGAGCAGGCGGTCGGGGCGTAAAGCAGTCGCCAGGCGTCAGTCGTCAGCGAGGTCGTCGGTCGCAGGTCGTCGGCCGTCGGCCAACAACATCCGGAAATCCGGGAGTGGAGAAATGCGTCTTCCTAAGATCGTCCTCGTTTGCTTGATGCTGGTGGGCCTGTGTTCCGCGGATTCGAAGATCAAGACGCGGAGGACAATGATGGGCCAGGCCATGGAGAGCACCGTTTACGTGAAAGGAGCGCGGGAGCGCAGGGAAGATACGGGCATGATGGGCATGGGCTCGACCACCATCGTGCAATGCGACCAGAAGCGGATCATCACCATCAACACCTGCACCAAGACGTACATGGTCACGCCGATGGACGAGATGGGGCCGGGGATGAGCCCGGCAGCGGCGATGGCAGGGGGAGAACAGGCCGACCGCGGCGCGCCCCAAAAGGGTGGCGTGCTGACCATCGTCAATGAGTACAGCGACACCAAGGAACGGCAAAAGATGTTCGGGCTGGAAGCGCGGCATATCCGCACGACCATGTCCATGGAGCCGAGCCCCGACGCCTGCCAGAAGCAGGGAATGAAGATGGAGAAGGACGGCTGGTACGTGAGCCTGTCTCCGCAATTCACTTGTGATGCGGGCACGCACCGCTATGCGGGCGGCATGGTAGGGCGCGGCGCGCGTCCGTCATGCCGGGACACCATCCGCATGAAGGGTGGCATGAGCAACCCGGGCTTCCCGCTGAAAGAAACCATCACGTTCATGGCGGAAGGACGTCCGTTCACCATGACCGAGGAGGTCACCGAGCTTTCGACAGCGAACCTGAATCCGGCGCTGTTCGACATCCCCGCCGGATACCGTCAGGTGAATGATCCTCAAGCGATGATGGGAGATCCGCGGGCGATGGCGTCGGGCGGCGGCAGCTGCAGCCAGGGGATCCCGATCGAAGTGGCGGGCGCTCCCGCCGAACCCGCGCCGGCGGCTGCGCCGGCAGCGCCGACGACGCTAAAGGCTGCCGTGGTCACGACCGCCCCGCCCAAGGCATCGGGCGTATTGCGCGTCGGCGTGGTGAAGATCGCGGACAAGACCGGGCAGTACCTGCCGGTCTTTAATCTGCGGCTGGATCTGATGTACGAGATTCAGATCCGGAAGATGGAGCCGATCCCGCTGGACGCCCAGGAGCTGAAGGAGGCCATCGAGGAAGGGAAAGCCAAGGATTGCGATTACGTCCTGTTCACCGAAGCGGCGGCCCTCGGCGATCCCGGACAGCCGGCGCCGGCGATCCCGGGCCGAGTGATCAAGACGGCTGCGGGTCCGGACGACTACCACGCGAAACTGGACATCCAGCTCTTCCGCACCATCAGACCGCTTCCGGAGTTGAAGACGAGCCTGCTGGGCGCTGCCCCGGTGCGGGCCGTGGATGCGGTGATGAATGGGTTCGAGCATGAGGCCGATGCGGTGCGGGAACAGATCGACAAGGACCTGCACCCGCAGAAAGCAGTGCCGGCCAAAGCGCCGGTGAAGAAAGCGCCGGCGAAGAAGTAGGGAAGCTGGTCAGGATGAACGGCGCGGCTGGCCGCGCCGTTTGGTAGTGCCGAGAAAGCGTTCCACTCCTATGGCGTCATGCTGAGGGCCTTCAGGCCCGAAGCATCTCGCGTGTTGTACGCGAGATCCTTCGCGGCTAAAGCTGCTCAGGATGACGCCATCAAAACAGTACCCGTCCGTCCTAAGTCCGCAGCAGCCCCGGGAATCGCCTTACGTCATTCTCAAAGCCCGGGAAGACCGTGGCCAGGTCGCTGTTGCCGAGGTGGCGATAGACGGCCTCGCCCAGCACACGGCGGAAATCTGTGGTCAGAGCGAGGTCGCGGCCTTCGTAGAGTTGGCCCGGGTTGAGGCCGGGCCAGTCGCCGTACACCCGTCCGCCTTTCACCGGTCCCCCGAGAACGAACATCACATTGGCGTGGCCGTGGTCGGTGCCGCGGTTGCCGTTCTCGCGGGCGGTGCGGCCGAACTCCGACATGCTGACCAGCACGGTGTCGCCGGCGAGATCGCCAAGGTCGGTCCAGAAGGCGGCAATGGCGCCGCCGAACTCGCGCAGCAGGTTGGCCAGCTGTCCCTGGGTGTTGCCCTCGTTGACATGGTGGTCCCAGCCGCCGATGTCGGCGAAGGCGACCTCGACGCCGAGATCGGCCTTCAGCAACTGCGCGATCTGGCGCAGGCTGTCTCCGAAACGCCCGCGAGGGTAGTTCGCGCCGGGCGCCGGGGTGTAGCGGCCCGGATCGGCGGACTTCAGCATCTTGACCGCGTCGAAGGTCTCTTGGCCGGTGCCGTGCAGCACGGCGTCCACCGACTGCGCGTACATCGCCTCGAAAGTGTTGGCTAACGGCGCGGCGGCAGGATTGCGCCCCCCGACCCCGAACTCGTTCACGTTCGAGATGGCGATAGCGGGAGCCGAGCCGGCAAGCATCCGGGGCAGGCCGGTGCCGAGAGCGACGGCGCGGAAGGGACTCTCCTCGGCCTTCTTGTCGCGCAGGGCACGGTTCAACCAGCCGTCTTCGGTGGACTTCACGCCCGGGGTGCCCGATTCCATGTAGTCCTGGGCGTCGAAGTGGGAGCGCGTGGTGTCGGGTGAGCCGGCGGCGTGCACCAGTGCCAGGTGCTTCTGGTTCCAAAGCGGCTTGAGCGGCGCCAGAGAAGGGTGCAGGCCGAAGAAACCGTCCAGGTCGAGCACACTCTGGCGAGGAATGGCGATGCTGGGACGCATGCCGTAGTAGGCGCCCTCGCCGTGGGGCACGACGATGTTCAGGCCGTCGGCGGCGCCGCGCTGGAAGAGCACCACCAGGCGTTTGCGGCGGCTGTTCTCGGCGCCGTAGACCGCGCGGGTGAGGAAGCCGGGAACGGCGGCGGTGGCGGCGATGGCCATCGCACTGCCCTTGAGGAAGACCCGTCGAGTGATTCTCATATCCATTCCGTAGAGACGCCCGTCAGGGCGTCTCACAGTCCTATCGCCGCTGGAACTCCGGGGAGCCCAGGATCAGGCCGGCGATGACGCCGGCTTTCACCGGCCGCGGCGAATCGTCCAGCCGCCGCCCGGTGACCTGGGGATCGTTCAACTGCTTCTCGATGGTCTCGTGCGTCTGCCGGGAGACGTCGCCGGAAAGCAAGGCGTTCTCCAGCACGGCAAGCGTCTGCCTTGGGTCCTCAGACGGGGCATTGCCGAGCAGCGACTCGGGTTCGAGCCGGACCCCGGGCAGGCGTCCGGTGCCCATGGCGAGGGCCAGGTTCATGCGGTTGAGCAGGGCCGCCGAGTTCACCCAGGCGTCGGCCTTCATGGAATATCCGGTGGGCGGCTGCGCGCCGTACAGCGGCATGCCCATGCGGTTCAGCGCCTGCGCCAAAGGCATGGCGTTCTGCACGTCGATTGCGCCCGCACGCACGGCGGAGGCCACGAATTCCAGCGGGGTCTTCACCTTGGCGCGATAGGACTCGGGCGCCCAGAACTCCGGCGAGCGGTACATGGCGCGCAGGACCTCGCGGATGTCGCCGTCGGTCTTTAGAAAAGTTTCGGCCATGCGGTCCACCAGCGCCGGCGGAGGTTCGTCGGAGACGAAGCGCATGGCCAGCTTGGTGGAGATGAAGCGGGCGGTCGAGGGATGGCGGGAGAGCATCTCGATCACTTCCTCGCCCTCTTTCTGGCCGTGTTCCTTGATCCTCTTGCCGAGGAAATTCTTTTCGCCGGGCTGGTGCATGCGCTCGTTGAAATCGAAGCCGCCGCCCTGGCGCGGTTGCCTGATGGTCCAGCCGGTGAGGATCTTGGCCAGTTCGGTGACGTCCTGCTGGCTATAGCCGCCGTTCACCCCGAGGGTGTGCAGCTCCATGATCTCGCGGGCGTAGTTCTCGTTCAGGCCGCTGCGCTTGTTCTTGGCCTGTTGCTGGCGCTGCTGGGCGTTGGGATTCTGCCGCGGCTGGCCGAGGGGCCCGCCGAAGCGTCCGCGCCGATAGCCTCCGCGGCCCTGGGCGCGGCGCTGGCCGCCGGGGCCGTACCTGGCAAACTCGGAATCGGTCCCGACACTCAGCCAGTTGTCGAGGTAAAAGAGCATGGCTGGGCTCTTGGCCGTGGCTTCGAGCAGATCCTTGAACTTGCCCAGGGCGTGGGAACGGATCACGTCGCGCTCATAGGCGGTGATCAGGTAGCGGTCTGCGCCCTTGTTGATGAAGACGTTGAAGTGGTTGAACCAGAAGTCGGTCATCACTTCTTCAAGCTGACGCTCGCTGTAGGCGGCGCGCAGCAGCTTGCCCTGCTGGAGCTCGCCGACGATGGCCTGCTGCGGCGCGACCATGCGCATCAGGTTCTCGCGTTGCTGCGGAGTGAACTCGCCCATCAACTGCTGGCGCTGTTCCGGAGAGAGCGCCCGGTTGAAGCTGCGGAGCTCCTGGGGCGACATGCGGCCCAGTTCCTGCATGCGCTCTTCGGGAGTCATGTCGAGCATGGCGTCGGCCTTCTGCTGGGCCTGCATGCGCGCCTGGCGCCGCTCGGCCTGCTGCTCGGGCGACATCTCCTGCGGGTCGGCATCGGCGGCATCCGGATTCTCTCGCTTGGCCGCTTTGCGCTCCTGGTAGATCTCGATCTGCTTCTGATAGATGGCGCGCTCCTGGGGATCACGCGGCATGGGGGCCTTGCCCTCAGCCACCGCCTTCACCAGCGCGGGAGGCGGGAATCTCTCCACCATCTCGCGAGTGCTCATGGCCAGGGTCGGATAATTCGCGAGGCGCGCCTGCAGCTCGCGGTCGTCGATCCTCTCCGGATGGCGCTGCTGCTCGAACCACTTGTCGAGGCCCATGGCGCGGACCCGCTCCACCTCACCGGGACGCGGGCCGAAGCTG
>DATKKJ010000099.1 GCA_035543055.1 Terriglobales bacterium
TGACTTCGCCCAGCGCCGGATTGTAGATGTCGCCGTAATGGGCAGCCTCGGTCTCGGCCCGGCCGCCGATGTAGTGTCCGATCAGCTTCGCGGTCTGAACTAGCGTCGCCATATCGCTGACTCCGTGATGCAGTGTCCGGAGATTGTCCACCCCCAGCGGCGCGATTGCAAATCCGGAAGCGCTGCCGCGTTCGAGGGGCAGTCGCCCTGATTCGACGAGAATCGGCGCTCGGCCGGTGCTACAACCCCGTAGTCTGAAACTTCAGCGTGGCCATTGCCAGGCGGTAATCGTAGCCGGCCTGGGTGTCGGCGATGACCGCCTGGGTCTGCTGCAGCTGCGCCTGGCTGAGTTCGACGATGGAGCCGAGGCCGAGGTTGTAGCGGGTCTGTGCCAGCTCCAGCGCCAGGTTCGCCTGGGCGAGCAACTGGCGGGTGACGTTCATGCGGTCGTAGGCGCTGTTGGCGTTCAGCCAGCTGGTGGTGACGTCGCGGGAGACACGATTCTGCAGATCGCGCAGCCGGTCGCGGGTGGCCTGGGCGCGCAGGTCGGCCTCCCGCGCCCGGGCGGAGTACAGAAAACCGTTGAAGATGGGTAGCTCCAGATTGACGCCCACCGCTCCATACCAGTTGCTGAGGATGCGGTCGTCGCGCGCCGGCGTGCCGCCCACCGCCCCCAGGGCGCGGATGCTGGGCAGCATCAGGTCGCGTTCCGCGAGGCGGAATTTCTGTGCGGACTGGAACTCGAAGTCCAGCGACCGGATCTCGGGGCGCTGGGCCAGGGCTTCGCTGATGAGCTGGTCCACGTTCCCCGGCGGCGCCGTCAGCGGCTCAGTGCTCTCCACTAGGTAGAACTTCTGCCTGCCGGGAAAGCCAAGCACGGCGGAGAGATTGGCCAGCGCCGCATCGGCGTTGTTCCGGGCATCGAGCAGCAACAACTGGGCCTGGGCCAGGTTGACCCGGGCGAAGCTGGCGTCCAGTTCCGATTTCAGTTTGCTCTTGAACAGGGCTTCGACCTGGTCGGCGACCGTCTGGCGGGCATGGACGGTCTGCTCCGCGACCTTCAGCACCGCCTGCGCCTGGAGCGCTCCGTAGAATGCCTGGTGCACCGCCAGCAGGATCTGCTCCTTGGTGGCCAGGGCATTCTCGGCTTCGGCGCGCTCGCGGAACGAGGCGCTGGACGCCAGGCTCGAGCTGCGCCCGAAGTCGGTGATGAGCTGCGAGATCACCGTGCCTCCGCCGGCGCGCTCGAAGACCGTGGGATTATTCAGGACCCCGGCGGTGATGCGGCTGTTGTCGTGGGCTTCCACCGCGGTGAGATATCCGGTCGCGACCGGCCAGAAGGCGGAGCGGACTTCCCGCGTGACCTGGTGCTGGGCCAGCGCCAGCAAGCGCGCCACCGAGATCTGCGGGTTGTTCTTGATGGCGATCGCTTGCGCGTCGGCCAGCGAGAGCGCCTGATAACCGGGCGGGACCGTGGCTGCCGTCTGGGGCGCAGGTGGGGCCGGTGGCGGAACCGTCTGCGGGGCGGCCGGCGGAGCACCCTGCCCCCAGGCAGTGCTCGCCATCAGCGCCACCAGGAACCAGACCCATCGGAGCCGCCTCATGCCGGCACCTCTGGGGACATCTCGTCTTTCTGGTGTACCCAGAGATAAGCCGAGGGAACCAGATACACGGTCACCACCACCGAGACCAGCAGGCCGCCGATGATGGCCCGGGCCAGCGGCGCATAGGCCTCGGCGCCCGTCCCCAGCTTCATCGCCATCGGTAGCAGGCCGATGATCGTGGCCAGCGAGGTCATCAGCACCGGGCGCAGGCGGATCCGGCTGGCGACCCTTAACGACTCTTTTAGTGTGTGCCCCTCACGCCACAGGGTGCGGGTGAAGTCCACGATCAGGATGCTGTTCGACACCACGATGCCGACCATCATCACGATGCCCATCAGCGACATGATATTGAGCGTGGTGCCGGTGAGCAGCAGCGTCAGCAGCACTCCGGCCAGCCCGGGTGGGATGGCGAACAGGATGATGAAGGGGTCGAGAAAGGACTCGAATTGCGCCACCAGGATCAGGTAGACCAGCGCGATCGAGAGCAGGAGTCCCAGCCCGAAGCTGCGGAAGGATTGCCGCATGCCCTGCACCGACCCGCGCAGGTCCACGCGCACGCCTTCGGGCAGCTTGGTGTCGGCAATGATCTTCTCGATGGGCCCGGTAAGAGAACCCAGGTCCTCCTTCTTCGGAGAGACGTACAGGTCGATGACCCGCCGCAGCTGGTAATGGTCCACCTCGGTGGGCGACTCGATGGGCTGGATGCTGGCGACGGCGTCCAACTGGGTCGGGTGCGCGCCGTTGACCGCCCGCATGGGGATCTGCTTCAGATCGCGCAGGGTGTGGACCGTGTCCTCGGGGTATTGCACCGTCAGCATGTAGTCGTTCCCGGTCTTGGGGTCCACCCAGTAGCTGGGCGCGATCATCTGGTTCGAAGTGAGCGCGGTGATGACGTTATTGACCACCTCTTTCTGGCTGAGGCCTACCAGGCTGGCCCGCTCCCGATCGATGTTGATGCGCAGCGCGGGATAATCCACGTCCTGCGGGACCAAGATGTCGCTCACCCCCTTGAGCTTGCGGATGCGCCCGGCGAGGTCGGCCGCGATCTTAAAGTCACTCTCCAGGTTCGACCCGCTGACCTGGATGTCGATGGGGGCGGGCAAGCCGAGATTCAGGACCGCGTCCACCAGTCCCCCGGACTGGAAGTAGGTGGTGAGTTGCGGCAGGTCCCGATTCATCGCGATACGCATCCGGTTCATGTACTCGTAGCTGCCGACCTTGTGCCCTTCTTTCAGGCTGACCTGGACGAAAGCCGTGTGCTGGGCCGAGTTGGGTGTGTAGATGGCGGCGAATCCCGGAGTGATGCCGACGTTGGACACGATCATGCCCAGCTCGTTGGGCGGAACGATGCGGCGGATCTCCTCCTCCACCTGCCGGATGTAGCCCTCCGTCACTTCCAGGCGGGTGCCGGACGGAGCTTTCAGATTCATGACGAACTGCCCCGGATCGGTGCGGGGGAAATAGGCGACGCCGAGCAGCGGGGACAGCGAGAATACCAGCAGCGAAACCCCGACCAGGCCCAGCGTGGTCGCCGCAGGACGCAGCAAAGAGCGGCCCAGGCTATGGTCATAATGCCGCACCAGCTTCTCGAAGTAGCGATTGAAGGCGCTGACCACGCGCCCCAGACGCGAGGAGGCGACCACATGCTCGTGCACCAGATGCTCTGACTTGAGCAGGCGGGCACAGAACAGCGGCACCACCGTCATGGCCACCATGTACGACGCCAGCATGGAGAGCACCACGGCCAGGGCGAGGGCGGTGAACAGGAAGCGGCTGACGCCGTAAAGGAAGATCACGGGGAAGAAGACCACGATGGTGGTCAGGGTGGCGGCGAGCACGGCCAGGGAGACCTCGCGGCCTCCCTTCTCGGCGGCGATCTCGGGCGGCTCGCCCTTCTCCATGTGGCGGAAGATGTTCTCCAGCACCACCACCGAGTTGTCGATGAGCCGCGAGAAGGCCAGCGCCAGGCCGCCCAGGACCATGGTGTTCACCGTCCCCCCGAAGGCGCTGATCGCCATCAGCGCGGCCAGGGCGGAGAGCGGGATGGAGAGGAACACGGCGCCGGTGGCCCGCATGCTGCCCAGGAACAGCAGGATCATCAGCCCGGTGAGGACCAGCCCGATGCCGCCTTCGTGTAGCAGGTTCTCGATCGCTTTCTTGACGAACTCCGACTGGTCGAACACCACTTTGGCGATCAGTTGCCGGGGCACGTCGGTCAGGCCCGCCACCGCCTTCTTGACCCCGTTCACGACGGCGATGGTATTGGTGTCCCCGCCCTGTTTGAGGATGGGCAGGTACACCGAGCGCTGCCCGTCCACCCGCACCACGTTGGTCTGGATGCCGTGCGCGTCCATGGCCTTGCCGATGTCGCGCACCAGCACCGAAGCGCCGTCCACCGTCTTCAAGGGGAGCTGGTCGATCTCGTCGGTGGTGGGGAGCTGGCTGTTGGTGTACAGGTTGTAATCGACGGAACCGATGCGCACGTCGCCCGCCGGCAGGATCAGGTTGCTGTCATTCACCGTGCGCACCACGTCCATGACGCTGAGCTGGTGGGCCTCCAGCTTGAGCGGGTCCACGTACACCATGATCTGGCGGTACTTGCCGCCGAAGGGCTGCGGCACGGAAGCGCCTTGCACGTTCGCCACCTGGTTGCGCACGGTGTATTGGCCCAGGTCGCGCAACTCGGTCTCGTTCAGTCCCTGCCCCTTGAGCGTGATCAGGCACACCGGAAGGCTGGAGGCGTCGAACTTCAGCACCACCGGCGGCAGCGTTCCCGGAGGCAGCTTGCGCAGGTCGGCCATCGCCAGGTTTGAGATCTCGCTCAGGTCGGCATCGGAGTCGGTGCCGGGCTGGAAGTAGATCTTGATCAGGCTGACCCCGGGCATGGAATGCGACTCGATGTGGTCGATGTTGCTGCCCAGGGTGAAGAACCGTTCGAAGCGCCCGGTGATGTCGGTCTCGATCTGCTCCGGCGGCATCCCGGAATAGAAGGTGGCCACCACCACCACCGGAACATTGATCGGGGGAAACAGGTCCACCGGCATGCGGGCCAGGATGGTGACCCCGACCACCCCGATGACCAGGCAACAGACGATGATGAAGTACGGGTTCTTGATGGCGAACCGTGACATCAGAGTCCGCCCTCCCCGCCGGTGCGGACCAGCTTGGGGGTGACGCGCTCGCCGGTCCGGAATTGGCTTCGGCTGCCGATCACCACCCGCTCTCCCTCTTGCAGGCCGGAGGTGATCTCCAGCCGGTGCGCACCCTCCATGCCCAGCCGTACCTTGCGCTCTTCGAGGCGGTTATCGGACCCGACCACGAGCACGCTGCTTTCTCCGCCGTTGCGGCTCACCGCCTGAACCGGGACGGTGAGCGCGGTGGCCTTGTGCTCCAGCACCAGGTCCACTTCCGCATACATGCCAAGCACCAGGCTGTCCTTGTTCACCACATCGACCTCGGTATGCATGGTGCGGGTCTGCTGGTCGAGAGCATCGGCGAAGCGGGCCACCCGGCCCTCGAAGGTATGCCGGAGCGCCGGGACCCGGACCTGGACCGTGCTGCCGAGATGCACCAGAGGAACGGCCGACTCCGGCACCGGCAGGGTGAGGCGGAACTTGTCGGCCTCCGCCAGGCGCACCACCGGCATGGCCTGCGTGCTGGAGGCGGTGCCCGCCTGGATCAGCGACCCGGTGTCCGCATAGCGCTTGGTGATGATCCCGGAGAATGGGGCGGTGATGCGGGTGTAGGCCTCCATGGCGGCGAGCTGCTGGCGGTTGGCCTCGGCGATGTTCAGCTGGTTGCGGGCTTCCGCCAGCGCGGCCTGCGCACTCCCTACGTTGGCCTCGGATTCCTTGTCCTTGGCCATCGAGTCGTCCAGTTCCTGTTCCGCGATCAGGCCGGGACGCTGCTCCGAGGCCTGTTTGAGCCGGGTGTAGGCGGCGTGGTGGGCCGCATAGGCCGATTCGCTGCGGCGCACGTCGCTTTCCGCCCGGCGGATGGCGTCGCGGTCGCGCCGGATGGAAGCTTCCGCTCCTTGCACCTGCGCCTGCAATTCCGGCACCTCCAGCACCGCCAGGGTCTGGCCTTCCTTGACCCTGTCGCCGACGTCCACGTAGATGGTGCGGATGTAGCCGGCCACCTTGGCATGGACATCGACCTCCTGGAAGGGCCGGAACTCGCCGGAAAGCGTGATGCTGCTGTCGAGAGGATGGCGCTCGACCCGGGCCACGGCCGCCGGCCGCGCGGCGTCTTCCCCATCGGCCTCGGCTTTGCGGCCGGAAAGGCTCCAGACCGCGATGATGCCGCCCAGGACGACCACGGCGGAAACGATCACATACTTGCGGGACAATCTCATTGCGTTACTCAACCTCCTGGAACGCAGCCGCGCCCCAGCGTATAAAACTCCGCCCCTCTCTCGGAGAGAACCGGCGGCCGTGAATGAATCCACTACACCCGGGGACTTACTTCCAAAACCTCATGAATGCGCTATCAAGAATTCAGCAGGCAGGGGGAGGGGGCCGATTATACAAAGGGCTCTGAACGTCAGCTGCGATCGCGGGCTCGCTGGGGGGAGGAAAGTGGATTGCGACCATTCGCCATAGCGGCAGGACGAATCGTGCTACCGGAGGGCTCCAGTCGTGAGAGTCGCGCTCCAGTTGCTGGCGCTTGGGATCATGGCTGGTATGCGTCCATCCATGCTGGTCGCCGCTATAGGCGAAGGTCCGGCCCGCCAGGCTCACCATCAGCGACAGGGCCGCAACCACCACCACCAGGACACGCAGGCAGGCTACCGCCCGCGTGGCGAGGCCGGACCCGGATTGGTCTGCGCGGGCCAAGGGAAGAGGGTGCGGCAGATTATATTCCAACTGTCTGCCGGATAGCGACCGCGGAAAACCCATGAAGGAGGAGCGCCTGCGCAAAAGAAAACGCTCCGGCGCACAGCAACTGCGCGCCGGAGCGTCGAATGGTTACGGGAGATAGTAGCGGAACGAGGTGAAGATCATGTTGTTGATGGCCTTGGGAGCGATGGGATCGGTGGCCCCGCTGTTGGTGCCGCTCCAGCCGATCTTATAGATATAGGAGTATTGGATGCCCCACTGGAAGCGGCCCTTGTCGCCCTGGTAGACCTTGTGCCAGAAGCCAAGGGTGCCTTCGCCGATGACGCGGATATCGCCCGCGCAGGAGCCGCCGCCCGAGGGGGCGCCGGTGCCGGCCGGAGGATTCTCCGTGGAGCAGCCGCTGTTGTTGAAGGTGGGGTTTCCGTATCCGCCCTGACCGGTGGTCTTGATGACCGTTTTCGTTGTCGCAGGAACCCCACCCTGGATCGTCCCCGGGGGAACGCCGATGCAGGCCGGCTCCCCTACGTCGCCGCAACCCGGAACGGCAGGCGTGTTGGTCACGGTCACGCTCTGATAGCCCGCGTAATACGCCCGGGCGGCATATTCCTGCCCCCAGTAGCCGTAAAAGTCCCACTTCTTGTTGGGGTGCAAGGCGAGCGAAACCAGGTAGTGGAGGGTGCGGATGGGGGCCAGGGTGCCGTCGGGCCGCGCGGTGACGTCAGCCAGTTGGGCCGTGCCGAATCGTCCGATGCCGTCGCCAGCCACGGTCTTGAGGCCGAAATCAACCTTCTTACCGAACATCGTCCAGAAGGCGCTCCCGCCCAGGCCGCCCGCCACGCGGGAATCGTTGTACGCTCCCAGCGAGCTGGGCTTGGGGGTCGGATTCACCGGGTCCTGGGGGCAGTTCAGCACCGTCGCAACACCCGGAGGCGGTACGTTGGCGGCGTCGGTGCCGACCACCGCGCAGGGATACACCCGGCTGCGGAAGTCGGAAAGGATGCCGAACAGTTCGTAGTGGCCCCAGTTCCCGCCCGGATCGAAGGCCGCCTTGGCCAAGAAGTCGGGCAGCTTGTTGACGGTGTAGCCGGTGGTGTCCGAGAAGTTGTACAGACCGCCGCCCGCGCCCGGGGCATTGAACCAGAAATTCTGGTCGATGGTCGCGGCGCCGGTGACCGGGGTATTGGTGAAGGTGCTGAATCCGCGGCCGCCGATGGTGGTCTGCGGACCTTCGATCGAGAAGCCGACGGCCACCTTATCCCAGGTCTTTACCAACCGCGCAGCGTAGGCGCGCTGCCAGGTGAAGCCCACCACGTACTGCGGGTCGATCTGCAGCGGGAAGCGCTCGTTGCGGTTGACGATGCCCTTCACGTTCTCGGTCGCCAGACTCCACTGCTGGCCGCCGGTGAACGCCCAGCCGCCGTCGAAGTCCACCCGCGCGAACAATTGGCGCTGGCGGAATACGTAAGAGTTGCTCTGGCGGTTATTGGAGGTGACGCCAGTCCCCAGGAAGTCCATTTCGTAGTAGCCGGAGTACTTGGTGGACCCGACCTTGCCCTCAGCCAGCAAGCTGAGGCGCGACTGGCGGGCCGTGAAGTTGAACTCGCTCAGCTTGCTGAGCGAGTTGCCGCTGTAGGGGATGCCGGTGAACGGCGTGTTGATATCGCCGCTGGTGGTGCGGGTGCGGTTCACTGTTTCCGCCGCGATGAAGCCACCGGGCGTGATGCTGATGCCCTTGAAGTGGATGGTGGTCGGGTGCTCGCTGGCCTCCTTCACCTGCTTCTGCGTCTCCTGCAGGCTGACCGCGGCGCTGGTCGCATTCATCTTCAGGTCGGTGAGATCGTTCTGGATCTTGGAGGTGGATTCCACCGCGCTCTGGGCCTGCGATTGCGCCTGCTGGGCGGCCGCCTGGTTCTGGTCCAGGCGCTGCTGCAGTTGCTGGATCTGCTGATCGCGGCTCTGCACCTGCTGCTGCAGGGACTGGATCTGCCGCTGCTGGCTCTGCAGCATGCTCTTGATCTCGCTCAAGTCGGAGCTGCCGGCGACCGCTGCCGTGGGCGCCGACTTCTTCTTGGCCTTCTTGGGTGTGGCGGCGCCGGTTTGCGCGGCGCCGACACCGAGGACGACCACGCAGAACAGCACGGTGGCCAGGGCTTTCTTCATTTTGCCTCCTGGAATGGACAGAGAGTGATTGCGGAACGGCGCAATCCTACGGAGCGGCTGTTAACAAACGATGAACGCTCTGTGAACGTTCGGTGACCTTTTGCCGCGTGACCGCCGCTCACCACCTCACCCGGGTTCGTTTACTATAGAGGTTTTATCGCGCCTTCGCCGGCGCCCCTGGGGGAGCACTGAAACCGATGTCCACCGTCAGCAAGCCTCTGCCCCAGACCGACCGGGAGCGGGTATTCGACGCTTTCCGTCGCTGGGGCTACCTGGAAGCCGACCTCGATCCGCTGGAGCGTTCCCCGCGCCGGCCGCCGCACCCCGAGCTGCCGTCCGGGGCCGAGGCCCAGGAGGCGCGGGGCCTCTACTGCGGCACCATCGGCGCCGAGTTCATGCACATCCCTGACCCCGAGCGGCGCCGCTGGGTGCAGGAGCGCATGGAAGCCGAGGCGCCCCAGCCTGACCAGGAGCGCATCCTCGACCAGCTCATCCGGGCCGAGCTCTTCGAGCAGGTACTGCAGACCCGCTACATCGGCACCAAGCGCTATTCGCTGGAAGGCGAGTGCTCGCTCATCCCGCTGCTCGACCAAGTGCTCGAGGGCGCCGCCGCGCTGGGCGCGGAGTTCGCCGTGCTCGCCATGTCGCATCGCGGCCGCCTGAACGTGATGATGCACACCGTCGGCACCGCTCCGGAAGCCATCTTCTCCAAGTTTGAGGACGTGGACCCGCGTAGCGTGCTGGGCTCCGGCGACGTGAAGTATCACCTCGGCGCCACCGGCCGGCACACCACCCGCAGCGGCCAGAGCCTGCGCATGCACCTGGTCTCCAATCCCAGCCACCTGGAGGCCGTGGACCCCGTGGCCATGGGACGGGCCCGGGCCAAGCAGCGCCGCCTGGGCGAAGACGGCGAGCGCAAGCTCCTGCCCGTGGTCATGCACGGCGACGCCGCCTTCGCCGGCCAGGGCATCTGGGCCGAGACCCTGAACTTCACCGGCGTGCCCGGCTTCCACGTCGGCGGCACCGTGCACATCATCGTCAACAACCGCATCGGCTTCACCACCAACCCGCGCGAGGCGCACTCCTCGCCCTTCTCCTCCGACCTGGCCAAGCGCCTGCCCATCCCCATCTTCCACGTGAACGCCGAGGACCCCGAGGCCGTGGTGCGCGTGGGGCGCATGGCGGTCGAGTACCGCTATCATTTTGCCAGCGACGTGCTCGTGGACCTGGTCGGATACCGCCGCCACGGGCACAGCGAGGTCGACGACCCCTCCATCACCCAGCCCATCCTCTATCGCAAGATCAAGGATTTCCCGCCCACCTACGCGAATTACGCCGCCGACCTCGCCCTGGACGTGGCGGAAAAAGAGAACGCGATCCGCGCCGAGTTGGAGGAAGGCCAGAAGACGGCGCTGGCCGCCAAGAAGCGGATTCCCACCTTCGTCCTGCCCGAGTACTGGTCGCGCTATAACGGAGGGCTATACAAACCCGAATACGAAGTGAAGACCGGCATTCCCGCCGGTGAACTCCTGCAGTTGGCGGAGCGGCTGACCACCTGCCCGCCGGACTTCCACGTCCATCCCAAGATCAAGAAGCTTCTGGAGCAGCGGCGGGAGATGGGCGAGGGCAAGCGCCCGCTCGATTACGGGATGGCCGAGGCGCTGGCCTTCGCCTCCCTGCTGCGCGACGGCGCCCCCGTCCGCCTCAGCGGCCAGGATTCACGCCGCGGCACCTTCAACCAGCGTCACTCCGTCCTCTTCGACACCGAGGACGAGCATGAGTTCGTGCCCCTTTCCCAGGTCGCCGACGGCCAGGCCCGCTTCGAAGTCTACAACTCCATCCTCTCCGAGGCCGCGGTGCTGGGCTTCGAATACGGCTACGCCCGCGATTATCCCGAGGCCCTGGTGCTGTGGGAGGCGCAGTTCGGCGACTTCGCCAACGGAGCGCAGACCATCGTCGACGAGTTCATCTCGGCCGGGGAGCAGAAGTGGGCCCAGCGGTCGTCGGTGGTGCTGCTGCTGCCCCACGGCTACGAAGGCCAGGGCCCGGAGCACTCCAGCGCCCGCATCGAGCGCTACCTGCAGCTCAGCGCGCGCGACAACATGCAGGTCACCCAGCCCTCCACCGCCGCCCAGTATTTCCACCTGCTGCGCCGCCAGGTGATGCGCGCCTGGCGCAAGCCGCTGGTGGTCTTCACCCCCAAGAGCATGCTGCGCCATCCTGCTGCCGCCAGCGGCCTGCGCGAGCTGGAGCGCGACCGCTTCCTCAACGTCATCCCCGATCCGGAAGCGCGGGACGCGGGGCGCCTGCTGGTGTGCACCGGCAAGATCGGGCACGAGCTGCGCGCCGAGCGCCGCCGCCGCCAGGACCCGCGCACCGCCATCATCTTCCTGGAGCAGCTCTATCCCTTCCCGGAGTCGGAGCTGTCGGCCGCGCTGCAGGCACACCCGCGCGCCCGCGAGGTCATTTGGGTGCAGGAAGAGCCGGCCAACCAGGGGGCGCATGCCTACGTGATGCCGCGCCTGCGGCGCCTGGCCCGTCCGCTCGCGGTACGCTCGGTCAAGCGTTCCCCGGCGGCCAGCCCGGCCACCGGCTCCGCCAAGGCCCACGAGATGGAGCAGAAGACCCTGCTCGCGCTGGCTTTCGCGCAATGAAAGGGCCGGGACCGGGCCCGGCTCTTGTGCTATAGCTCTTAGATATGATTGCTCAGTGCGCCAGCGCCGCCAGCGCGGCCAGCGCCGTGGTGGGAGCCTCCCGGCTCACATCCACTTCCCCATTCTTCTTCCGCCGTCCGTTGACGCCGGAGATCATGCTGATGTTGGTGGAGAGCAGGAAGCCGCGATACGCCATGCTTAGCTCGCGCCACGACTTGTGCGCCGTGCACGCCTCGGTATCGCCGCACGGCTTGGTGCGGCTGAGGAAGCACACTGGCCTGTTCTTCGCGCCCTCGAACAGCTCCACCACTTCCATCAAGTAGATCTCGTCGGGGCTCTTGCTCAGCCGGTAGCCGCCGCCCGAGCCCCGCGCCGTCATCAGGAAGCCGGCATTGCGCAAGATCAGCAGGATCTTGGAAAGGTAGTTGGCCGGGATCTCGGTGGCCCGCGCCAGGTCGCGTCCCAGCACCGCACTCTCTTCGGGCATGCGCGCCAGGTGCGCCAGCGCGCGCAGGGCATATTCAGACGTCGTGGAGATCATCGCTTCTACACCTCTGGATGTGAAGAACCACCTATATCGTGAGCCGGCGCTCCGGGCTGTGACAGCCATCACGTGGCGATGTTCATCAACGTGTTGCGAACTTCGGCGGCGCCCCTGCGGCACTCGGCCGGGCGTCGCGGCCTCTGCCATTCTCTGCCATGAGCCGGGACCTCAAATAACCCATTGGGCAATATAATTGTCATTAACAATCTGGCGTATTGCATTAACTCAGTAATTAATATATTCTGAGCGACCTGGTGCTCCCCTATATGGAATTCCGTAGACGGCCCCAGAGAGCTTCCGGAAAAGCGTAAGAACAGTCCTCGCCTGCTTTCCTAAATAATTGAAAACAATAATCTTAGTTGCTCCCCCTTTGTGGTTGCCCAAGTGCAGTTAGAAGTGCCGGTTTTCCCCTCGTTGTACACACATCTTTAGGAGGCACAATGGAACGTGAGTTCTGTCAGATGTCCAAGCGCCTGGTAATCGCGCTGGTCATCACACTGCTCATCGCCCCTTCGCTGTTCGCCCAGGTCGAATTGAACTCGGAGATCCAGGGCACCGTGAAGGATCCCCAAGGCGCAGTAGTCAGCGGCGCCACGGTGGAGTTGACCGGCTCAGCCATCATGGCTGGGAAGACAACCACCACCACCGATTCGTCGGGGTACTATCGCTTCCCTGACCTTCGTCCCGGCACGTACACCCTCTCAGTGAGCAAGACTGGCTTCGCCACCCAGAAGCTGGCCGTCGGCCAGCTGGCCGTCGGCCGCCGCACCAACGTCGACGTGACGCTGAAAGTCGGCGCCGCGACTGAGATTGTGGAAGTGACCGGCCAGGCTCCCCAGATCGACATCTCGCAGAGCAAGGTCCAGACCAACGTTACCCAGGACATCCTGGCCGACGTTCCGAAGGGCCGCTCCTTCCAGTCGGTCATTCAGTTCGCTCCTGGAGCCCGCGCTGAACCTCTGCAGGGCGGTCCTAACAACGGCGTTCTCGGCTACCAGATCGATGGCGCCACCAACGGCGAAAACTCCTACATGATCGAGGGCCAGGAGACGTCCCACGTCATCGAGGGCGACAGTGAGACCAACGTGCCCATGGAGTTCACCCAGGAAGTGGTGATCAAGTCCAGCGGCTTCGAAGCGGAGCATGGCACCGCCTCCATCGGCGGCATCGTCAACGTCATCCAGAAGCGGGGCAGCAACGAGTGGCACGGCAGCGTCTTCACCTACTACTCTGGGGACAAGTTCGACTCCGCGCCCAATCCCGTGAACCGTGACAGCGGCTTCGACGAGCAATTTCAGCCGAAGAAAGACCACTACCGCATCTGGGAGCCGGGCTTTGAGGTTGGCGGCTTCCTCCTCAAGGACAAGCTGTGGGCCTTCATGAGCACCGTGCCCCGTTTGTATCGCCAGGAACGCACCGTGTTCATGACCTCGGCCAATGCAGACCGCACGTTCTCCCAGGCCCGGGACACGTACTACAGCCTGATCCGCCTGGACGGCAACCCCTATTCCAAGCTGCACGTCTACGGCACCTGGCAGTACAACTACGACAAACTGCAGGGCAACCAACTGCCGGACAGGGATCCCGTCCCCGGCTCTGGGTTCAACCTGACCAACGCCACAGGCCAGGCTGTTCCACCTGTAGCGGGCACCCCTGTGACCAGCATCAACAATACCGCCGGCAACAACGTGGATAACTATAACTTCGGTATCGGCTACAAGGCCCCCAACATGATCCTGGGCGCGGGCGGCGATTGGACCCCCACCTCCAGCATCGTGGTCAGCTCCCGCTATGGCCGGGTCTATACCAACTACAAGGATGTGGGCAGACCTTCGGGGCTTCGTTACGTGATCGAAAACACCACTTATCCCAACGACAACACCGTCGGCGGCGCGGACGCCACCACCCGTGGGCTGGACGGCTCGCTCGTGTCTGCGGCGTGCGCGGCATGTCTGCAATCGGCCAACTACAGCAACATGGCCTCCAACGTCGCCACTATCAGGGACGAGACCAAGCGCACCAGTTGGGGCACCGACGTTTCGTATTTCCGCAAGGGCTGGGGTACTCACAACTTTAAGGCTGGGTACCTGTTAAGCAAGATCAACAACGACGCCGCTGTTAATGCCATCAACTTCGCGCAGGTGTTCGTCAGCTACATCTGCGGAATTGATGCAGGTTGCCCGGGCGCCGGCCACGGGATTGGCAACGGCACGCCCTGGGAGCCGGCCGTCAGCACGGCCAGTTGCCAGGCGATCATTGACGCGAACAACGCCAACGCGGCCTTCGCTGCCAATCCTATCTCGCGCAATAGCTGCCGCGGCAACTTCGGCACGGTCAGCATCCGTGAGGGTGACGAGACCTTCGGTGCGGCCTCCAGCACCACTCACGGCCTCTACGGCCAGGACAACTGGACCATCGGTCACGGCGTGACCCTGAACATCGGCGTTCGCTTCGACAAAGAGCATGTGCCCACGTTCGCAGCGGGCCTGCCGGGCATCGACTTCAGCTTCGGGCAGAAGATCGCCCCCCGGCTGGGTGGGTCCTGGGATGTCCTCCGCAACGGCAAGCTGAAGGTCTATGCCAGCTACGGGTTCTTCTTCGACATCATGAAGTGGGACCTGCCGCGGGGCAGCTTCGGCGGTGACTACTGGCATGACTGCATTTATGCCATGGACAGCGCCAACTTCCTCACCGGGTTCATCCCCGACCGGTCCGGTCCAGGTGGCACCTTCTGTCCGCCTTCGGGCGGCGCGGCGGGCGTCACTACCGGCGGCCGCTTTATCGCAAACGAGAACTTCCGCGTGCCCTCCAACGATCCCAGCGGAGCCTGCGACGCCGTCGGCACTCCGGGAAGCTGCGTGGCCCTGTTGCAGCAGCTCTTCCCCACCAAGCAGCACGAGATCGTGGTGGGCGCGGATTGGCAGATCAAGCCCATGTTGACGCTGGCTACTCGCTGGTCGCGCAAGCGCCTGGACCGCACGGTCGAAGACGCTGCCATCCTCAGCTCAGCTGGCGAAGGCTATGGCATCGTCAACCCTGGCTTCGGCATCGACGCCACCACGTGCACGGGTTGCCCGCCTAACCCCAAGGCCATTCGCCGCTATGACGGCCTGGAGTTCCGTTTGACCAAGGCCGCCTCCAGCAAGTGGTACGGCCAGGCGTCGTACACCTACAGCAAGCTGGAAGGCAACTACAGCGGTCTCACCGCTACCGACATCTCAGATGGCGGCGGTGGACGGCAAGGTGGGGACGTGTCCCGCGCCTTCGACGAGCCCATGTATGCCTTCGACGCGCACGGCGTCCCCATCGACGGGCGGCTGGCCACCGATCGTCCCCATGCCCTCAAGGCTCAAGCTTACTATCGCTTGAAGTACTGGAAGATGGAGACCGTGTTCGGCGGCTTCCAGCAGTTGTACTCTGGCAGCCCGCTGAGCTCCTACCTGGGCGGAGTCTTCGGTACGAACGTGTACCCGGAGGGTCGTGGCAACTGGGTGAATTTCACCAAGGCTGCTAACGGTGACTTCGTCCCGGGCGATATCATCCACGACATGCGCACTCCGGTCTTCAGCCAGACGGACTTCAGCGTTGTTCAGGAATTCCACGTCAGCAAGAACAACGAAAACCTGAAGCTGGGCTTCGAAGCCAACTTCACCAACCTCCTTAACTCGCACACTCCGACGTTCATCAGATCAAGAATCGGCAAGAAGGGCCTAACACCCTGGGATACGCCGGCCAACTATGCGGCTTCGCAGACGACCCCGCCCACAGACGACATTCAAACCCTTTACGCGTTCCTGCTCAACGGGAACTACAACTACGTGAACGAGCTGAACGGCTTGGGCGTCAGGGGCCTTGCCGGACACGACGTCGTCGACCCGCGCTACGGGTTCCCGTACGGCTGGCAGGTCCCGCGGAGCATGCGGTTCAAGATCAGGTTCAACTTCTAACCGGAAGCTGACCTGAACCTTTTGGGCCGGCCGCAAGGCCGGCCCACTTTATTCCCCGGGGCAGAGGTATACTGGAGCCACTGAAACGGCCCCCGCCGCCTTTGGCCCGCCAGCCGTTCCGTGGGGAGATCGCCATGAAAAGGACTCACGTACTCCTGACCGCCTTCGTTCTGACCGTCAGCGGCGTCTGCCTGTCCTGGCAGCAGCGCTTGGCCGTGCCCAAACCCACTCACCTGCGGATCACTGTGACCGACGAAGGACACAATGAGGTACGCGACGCCACCGTGGAGTTGCAAGACTACCTTGGCGGCAGCTCGGCCATGGATCAGCGCAACACCGATCCGAACGGGCGGGCTGAATTCGACACCGTCACCGGCCTGCACCGCGTCCGCATCACCGGCGCCGACATTCAGACTTATGAGGGCGAGATCGACATCGCCCTGACTGAGACTTACCACAACGAGCCCATCCGCGTGCGCCGCAACGCCCGCGGGGGGCAACCGGCCACCGCGGAGGCGCTGGGCTACGTTCCCGCCGTCCGCCTGAAGATCCCCGATAATGCGCGCAAGGAATTTGAACGGGGAAGCAAGTCCCTCGCCGACAAGGATTGGAAGTCCGCCCGCAAGTCTTTTCAGGCGGCCATCGACCTCTATCCGGATTACGACCTGGCCTACAACGGACTGGGGGTCGCCAGCTCGCAACTGCAGGACGTTCCAGCCGCCCGCCAGGCCTTCCGCAAAGCGGTCGATCTCAATGACAAGTTCGCCGGGGCGGAGCGCAACCTGGCCCGCATCACGCTCTCCGAGCGCAATTACCAGGAAACGGCCGTGCTGTTGAACCAATCGCTGGCGGTCGAGCCCGGCGATGCCTGGGCACTGACCAATGCGGCCTACGCCGAGCTCCAGCTGCATCGCTTCAAGGAAGCCGCGGACCATGCGGTGCGCGTCCATGCGCTTCCCCACGACGGCCTGGCCAATGCCCACGTCATCGCCGCCTATGCGCTCGATGCCCTCGGGCAGCACCAGGAGGCCATCGCGCAGTGGAAGCAGTACCTCCAGGAGGCCCCCAAAGGCCCCAATGCCCGGCGCGCCGAGGATGAGTTGCGCCGTTTGACGAAAGCGCCGCAATCTTGAGGCGCTTAGCGGCCGTGAGCGACCTGAGCGGAGCGAAGGGGAGCGGGAGTCCGCTGCCGAAATCCTGAGCGGCGTCTTCGCCGCGAAGCAGCCCTCCGGAGTGCCTCCCGCTGCGGTAAAATAGAAGCTGCACGTTTCTCTTCCTGCCAAGGAGTTGCGGTTCATGTTGTTTCGTCGTGGGTTTGGCATCACGTTGGTTGCGGCGCTGGCGGTGCTTGCGATGGCTCAGAACGGCGCCTCGAAGAGCAGTGGTGATTCCAAGACCGGCGGCAAGCCCACTGCGGCACAGGAGACCGACCCCCTCAAGCGTACCCTTACCCCCGAGCAGAAGAAGCAGCAGAAGAGCCTGCTCAAGGAGCTCGAAGGGCCCTACAAGAAGTGGCTGAGCCAGGACGTCGTCTACATCATCACCGACGAGGAGAAAGGCGCCTTCCTGCGCCTCAGCAACAACGAAGAGCGGGACCAGTTCATCGAGCAGTTCTGGCTGCGCCGTGACCCCACTCCCGATACCGTCGAGAACGAATATAAGGAAGAACACTACCGGCGTATCGCCTACGCGAACGAGCGTTACACCGAGGGCGCGCAAGGCTGGCGGACGGACCGCGGCCGCATCTACATTGTCTACGGGAAGCCGAACACGGTGGTGACCCACGCCACTTCGGAGTCGGGCTACGTACGGCCTCTGGGCTACGGACGCTCCGACGACTCATCCCATAGTCTCGCCCAGACCACCACCACCCGCCCCTATGAAGTCTGGACCTATAACCACATCGACGGGGTGGGCGAGAACGTCAACATCGAGTTCGTCGACACCTGTTCTTGCGGCGTCTATAAGATTTCGATGGATCCTCTGGACAAGGACATGAATGCGGAGCTGGTGGACCCCGCGACCATGATCCAGCCTTGGGCGCGCGATGAGTACGGCAAGGACAAGTTCGAACGCCTGCAGCAGTTCGCTAAGCTCAGTTTGCCTCCGCCCATCAAGTTCACGGACCTGGAATCGGTGGTCACTCACAAGATGAGCTTCAACCTGGTGCCCTTTGACGTGGTCACCGATTTCGTCAAGGTCACCTCGGACACGGCGCTCGTCCCCATCACCGTGCAGGTCAAGAACAAGGTCCTGACCTTCAATCACAAGGAGGGAGTGGCCACGGCGGTGGTCAACATCTACGGCCGGATCAGCACCCTGACCGGCCGCGTCGCCCAGACCTTCGAGGATACGCTGAAGGTCTCGACGACCGAAGAATTGCTGCCGCGCGAGGTGGAGCGGCCGTCAGTCTACTGGAAAGCAGTGCCCCTGCGTTCCGGGCGTTACCGGGTGGATATCGTGGTCAAGGACGTGAACGGCGACCGTGTCGGCAGTTGGAGCCGCGGCATCATGGTGCCGGAATTCGGCGATGAACGGCTGATGGCTTCCTCGTTGATCCTGGCAGATGTCCTGGAAAAGGTGCCGACCCGCACCGTGGGCGCGGGCAACTTCGTCATCGGCGACACTAAGGTGCGACCCCGCGTCCCCGAGCCCGGCAAGCCGGCCACCTTCAATCGCAACCAGGCTGTCAATTTCTGGATGCAGGTGTACAACCTCGGCATCGACGAGCAGACCCACAAACCGTCTGCCACCGTCGAAGTCGAGATCACCAACCTGGCCAATCAGAAGGCGGTGCTGCGCACGGTCGAAACGACCCAGCAGTTGGGCAACGTCGGCGATCAGCTGACCCTGGCCAAGAGCGTGCCGGCCGGCAATCTCCTGCCCGGGCAGTACCGGGTGACAGTCAAAGTGGACGACAAGATCTCCAAGCAGACCGTCGTCCCGACGGCTACCTTCACGGTGGAGTAGCCGCTCTTAACCGGCGGGGCGGCCATTCGTCCTGAGCGCCGGCGCCTCGCCGGGCAGAAAGGACCCATGGCCACGAACACGGTTGCCAAGCCCTCGGGCGCCCCGGTCACCCACAAGGTCCACGACGTCCTGCGCACCGAGCCGCAGCCGCTCGACGCCCTGTTCGCCCCTCGCAGCGTCGCCGTCATCGGCGCCACCGAGAAGGCAGGCACGGTGGGCCGCGCCGTCCTCTGGAACCTGATCACCAGCCCCTTCGGCGGCTCGGTCTTCCCGGTGAATCCCAACCGCCCGCATGTGCTCGGCATCCGCTCCTATCCCGGCATCAAAGACGTCCCTGAGTCCGTGGACATGGCGGTGGTCATCACCCCGGCCGAGACCGTGCCCGGGGTCATCCGCGATTGCGCCGAGCGCGGGGTGCGCGCCGCCATCGTCATCTCCGCCGGGTTCAAGGAGACCGGACCCGCCGGGGTCGAACTGGAGCAGAAGGTGCTCTACGAGGCCCGCCGCGGCCGCATGCGCATCGTCGGCCCTAACTGCTTCGGGGTGATGGCGCCGCCGCGCGGCCTGAACGCCACCTTCTCCCACGCCATCGCCCATCCCGGGCGCATCGCCTTCGTCAGCCAGAGCGGCGCGCTGTGCGCTGCGGTGCTCGACTGGAGCCTGCGCGAGCAGGTCGGCTTCAGCGCCTTCGCCTCCATCGGCTCCATGCTCGATGTCGGCTGGGGCGACCTGATCTATTACCTGGGCGACGATCCCCGCACCAGCGCCATCATGCTCTACATGGAGTCGGTGGGCGACGCCCGCAGCTTCCTCTCCGCCGCCCGCGAGGTCGCCCTCACCAAGCCCATCATCATCATCAAGGCGGGGAGAACGGAGGCGGCGGCGCAGGCGGCCGCTTCGCATACGGGATCGCTCACGGGAAGCGATGAGGTGCTGCACGCCGCTTTCCGCCGCAGCGGGGTGTTGCGCGTGGACACCATCGCCGACCTCTTCCACATGGCCGAGGTGCTGGCCAAGCAGCCGCGGGCCAAGGGAAACAAACTGGCCATCGTGACCAACGCCGGCGGGCCGGGCGTGCTCGCCTCCGATGCGCTGATGGCGGGGGGCGGCGAGCTCGCGGTGCTCCAGCCCCAGACCATCGAGGAGCTGAGCCAGTTCCTCTCCCCGCACTGGTCGCACAGCAATCCGGTGGACACGATCGGCGGCGCCACCGCCGAGGTGTACGCCCGGGCGCTGCGCGCGGTCGCCAAAGACCCCAACGCCGACGCCCTGCTCCCCATCCTGGTGGCGCACGGCATGGCCGATACCACCCAGGCGGCAGAGATCATCAAGGGCTTCGCCGGCGAGCTGGGCAAGCCCATCCTGGCCAGCTGGATGGGCGGAGCCGACGTGGAGGCCGGGGAGCACATCCTCAACAGCGCCAATATCCCCGCCTATCCCTATCCCGAGACCGCCGCCCGCATGTTCAACTACCTGTGGCGCTACAGCTACAATATCCGCGGGCTATACGAGACGCCGGCCGCCACCGACATCGAGGGGCACGACGCGGAGCGGGCCATGACCCTGGTGGCGAAGGCGCGGGCCGCCGGGCGCACGCTGCTCACCGAGCACGAATCCAAGCAGGTGCTCGAGGCCTACCGCATCCCCACGGTGCGCACCATGGTGGCCGGCAGCGCGGACGAGGCGGTGGATCTGGCGCGCCTCATCGGCTTCCCCGTCGTCCTCAAACTGCACTCCGAGACCGTCACCCACAAGACCGACGTGGGCGGGGTGAAGCTCGACCTGGCGGGCGAGCCCGAGGTGCGGGCCGCCTTCGAGAGCATCCGGCGGTCGGTCGGGGAGAAGGCGGGCGCGGAACACTTCCTGGGCGTGACCGTGCAGCCCATGGAGAAGAGGGAAGGCTACGAGCTCATCCTGGGCAGCTCGCTCGACCCGCAGTTCGGCCCGGTGTTGCTGTTCGGGGCGGGCGGGCAACTGGTGGAGGTCTTCGAGGACCGCGCCCTCTCCCTGCCGCCGCTCAACACCACGCTGGCCCGGCGCATGATGGAGCAGACGCGCATCTACAAGGCGCTGGGCGGGGTGCGCGGCCGCGCCCCGGTGGACCTGGCCGCCCTCGAGCAACTGCTGGTGCGCTTCAGCTACCTGGTGGTGGAGCAGCGCTGGATCAAGGAGATCGACATCAATCCCCTGCTGGCCTCGCCGGGACGCCTGCTGGCGCTGGACGCGCGCATCGTGCTCCATGGCTCCGAGATCCGGCAGGACGAGCTGCCCGCGCTCGCCATCCGCCCCTATCCCACGCAGTACGCCGGACCCTGGACCATGCACGACGGCACGCCGATCAGCATCCGCCCCATCCGCCCGGAGGACGAGCCGCTGATGGTGGACTTCCACAAAGGACTGAGCGAGCGCAGCGTGTACTTGCGCTACTTCAACGCCCTGAAGCTGTCGCAGCGCATCGCCCACGAGCGCCTGACCCGCATCTGCTTCATTGACTACGACCGGGAGATGGCGCTGGTGGCCGAGCACCGGCGGCCCGATGGCACGCGCGAGATCATCGGCGTGGCCCGGCTGAGCAAGCTGCACGGGCTGAACGAGGCCGAGCTGGCGGTGCTGATCAGCGACCTCTACCAGCACCGCGGGCTGGGCACCGAGCTGCTGCGCCGCGTGCTGCAGTTCGGGCGCGACGAAAAACTCGACCGCGCCTTCTCCAGCTTCATGGAGGAGAACGTGGAGATGGCCCGCATCTCCGAGAAACTCGGGTTCAAGGTCAGGACTTCGGCGGAAGAGCACATGCTGGAGGCGGAGATCGTGTTGAGCTAGCCATCAGCCGTCAGCCATCAGCCGTCAGGAACTTCCTTTGCCGCGGATGGACGCGGATCAGAACCAATCTCACTTCTGCAATCTGACTTCTGCGATCTGACTTGGTTGTGACCGGAGGAGATGCCAGGCGTCGCGGTATCGCTCGTAGCGGCCGCGGCTGAGGGGCTTGTGGGGGAAGAGGGCGGACATGGTTCCGGTGATCTTGCGGACCGGGATGACATACCAGGCGTCGTGGGGCACGACGTAGCCGACGACGAAGTCGATGTCGCGCGGGCGGTAGCGGCGGCGGTAGGCGCTGTGGGTGTTCAAAGGGTAGTAGCCCTTGCTCTTTGTCCAGCAGGATTTCACCTGGACGCGAGAGACCTTGCAGTCGGCGGTAAAGACCAAGAAATCGAAGATGTGGCTGTCGCCGTAGGGGCGGCAGACGGTGAATCCCAGGCTCATGGCCTTGCTCATGAAAGCGATCTCGGCCCATTCGCCCTTGAGCTTGGGATGTCGCAGACGGGGGCAGGAGCGCGGCTGCTGGCGCTTTAGTGTTTTCATAGATGTTGTCGGGAGAGTAGCTGGTAGCTGGTAGCTGGTAGTTAGTAGTTGGGAAGGACAAAAAGACTCTCCACAAAGGACACGAAGGTCCACAAAGGAAAGGCCACAAAGGGAAACACAAAAGCCCGCGGGGATGGCCGCGGGCTCTTTTCAGTTCCTTCGCATTGCTCAGGATTTCGCCTGCGGGCTCACCCCTTCGCTGTGCTCACGGTCACGCCCGCAAAGCGGCTCAACTTACTCTCTACTTCCAGAATAGCAGATTCGACGGAGTCGGATGCCCCTTTTCCACAGGGCTTAAGTATTGTAGATCGAAGGAGATGCGATTTTCAGGGGCTTGACGAGCA
>DATKKJ010000100.1 GCA_035543055.1 Terriglobales bacterium
GTGAAGCTCACCGGGATCTGGGCCACGGGCGCTCCCGAGGAAAGGGTGAAGCCCTGGACCTGGTTCACGCCCGCCACTCCGACCCACACAGTTGAGCTATCTACGGTGACGCCGCCGGTGTAGGCGCCGGTGGCCGTCCCCGAGAGCGGGATGGTGGTCGCCGAGCCCAACGTCGCGTCGGTCCCGATGGAATACACCAGGAGTTGGTTCACGTCGCTGGCGGTCACGATGGCCCTGGAACTGTCGGGCGTGACGAACAATTGCACCGGGGTAAACGCGGCAACGCCGGGGAAGGAGTAGGCCTGGAAGGTATGGGTGGGATTAGCGGGGCAGGGCGAACCCACCGCACCCGGCATGGAGTCGATCTGCGTGATCTGGTTGCCGGTCACGGCGATCATCTGCAGGTTCGTTTGATTGGGCGACGGGACCGGCTTGGCTGCGGCCTTGATGAGGGTCGAGCCGATGTTGACGCTGCCCGCCGGGGCATTGGTACAGGTCGAAAAGACGTCGGTGAACGGATCGCCGACATAGGCGAATGCCCCCGAGGCAAGCAGCGCCACGTCCGCGGCTGGACTGCCCGTGGGCATGGGAGTGAAAATGCCGGGCCCAATCTCGTAGACCTGGTTAGCGCTGGTCAAGACGAAGAAACGGTTACGGTCGGGCACGAAGTCGGCCGCAATGGCGCCCGGAATGTTGAAGGTGATTGTGCCACCGCCGGGGATGTATTCGTACACCGTGTTGGGGACGGTGGTATCGACGACGATGACGATCACGGCGTCGTTCGAAACAGCCAGCACCTTGCCTTTGAGCGTGGTGTCGCCAGTCGCGGTCCCGGCCACCGGATCGAAGACGATCACCCCAGAATCGGAGCCGAGATAGGCCTTCGTTCCGTTCTTGGCGAAAACAAAAGAATTGGGCGGAGAAAACCCACCCGGCAGGTTGATTGCAGTCCCAGCGGTGTTGTTCGAAGTGTTGATGGGAACGATGGTGGTGGTGCCGGCATCACTGCTCGTAGCGTAGACGGTGGCGGCGTTGGCGGTTCCGGTGACCGTCGCGGTCACCACGTTGCTATACAGGGCCTGCTGGGTGCCGCCGTTGCAGAGGGGAGGGACGCAGGAGGCGACGACGTTGCTGGTGCCCGGGTTCACGCCGGTGACCACGCCCGTCGTACCCACGGTTGCCACTGGTGTAACGGTCGAGGTCCACGTTGGGGCAAAGCTCATGGCGACACCATTGGTATCCACGATGTCGGCTGCCAGCGTGGCGGTGGCTGCCTTGGCGATGCTGACTGTGGTGGTGTCCTGTTGATTGGCGACGTGGATGTAGATGGATCGCGGCGCGCAGGTGGTGAAGGTACCGGGAAGACTGGTGGTACCGCTCAGGGACGCCGTGATCTGGGTGACGCCCGGGCCTTGGGCGGTCGCCACTGTGACCGTGTTGGGATTGTTGGTGTCGGCTGCGACCGTGGCCACCGAGGTGTTGCCGCTGGCGAAGGTGAAGGCACCGAGGTCGGCGGCGGGCAACTGGCAGGGTGCAGGGTTGGGAGCGCACACCGCCGGGTCGTTGCTGCAGGCAATGGCGGTATAGCTGGCGGTGTTGTTGGGTGCGGTGGCGCCCATGGAGATGCAGCCGCTGCCCGGCCCCGCGGGAACGCCGCAGGTCAGAGGCAACACCGAGACCGGCGAGGATTCCCCCACCACGATGCTATCGGCCTTGGCGTGCACGTACGCGGTCACAGTGGCGGTGAGACCCGAAGGCTCAGCCTTCACGGTCAACGTCGAGGTCCCCACCAGACCTGGAGTGCAATGGATGAAGTTGGTATCCCAGGCGCCGGCGCACAGCAGGCCTCCGGTGCTCGTGGTAAGGATGTTGGTGGCGCTGGAAGTGAAGGTAAAGGTCTGGTTGCCGATGGCATGGCCTTGGGCATCAGTGACGGTCACACTCTCTTGCAGCACCTGGCCCTGATTCAGGGAAACATTCGTGGGATTGAAGATGATGGTCGTGGCGGGCCCGATGGTCACGCCAGTGCCGCCGCCTCCGCAGCCAGTGGGTCCCAATGCCAGAAGAAGAAGAATAAAGAGAAGAACGAGTAAACCCGACCGCCGCATTCATCCTCCACGCCCGCCGACGTGCTGCGGCCGCGTAAATGTCCCCTTGCTATGAACACGCCACGCGGGGAATGTTTCAGTGTAGAGGCTGCTGGATATTTCGGCAACTGCGGTCGCCCTGTCAGCTTCCCTCTTGCCCCGGCGTTCGGCGCCCGGGTACATTAAGGACACGGCGATGGAGTTCGCCATAACCGCCCTGCGGGGCTGATGACTCCTACCACGCTCGAATAGGAGAACTCCATCGTGGAACTGAAGCCCTACCTTTGGATATCCCTGGGAGCGGTGACCGGGGCCAGCGCGCGTTATGTGGTGAGCCGCTGGGCGGCAAGGCTCATCGACCCCGATTTCCCCTACGGCACCCTCCTCATCAACATCACGGGCAGCTTTCTGCTGGGCCTGTTCCTGATCTGGACGACGGAGCGGGTGCTGGCCGACCCGCGCTGGCGGCTGATCATCGCCATCGGCTTCTGCGGCTCCTACACCACCTTTTCCAGCTACGCCTTCGAGACCATCGTTTACTTCGAGCAGGGGCACTGGCTGCTGTTCTGGAGCAACATCGTCTTCAACAACCTGCTCTGCCTGCTGGCGGTGATCGGCGGCGCGGCGCTGGCGCGGGCGCTATAGAATGGCGAACGGTATGGCGGTCCAAGTCAGCATTTACTTGAACGAAGCCGACGAGTGGCACGACAAGCCGCTCCACCTGGAGATCCTCAACTATCTCCGGGCGGAGAATGTGGCCGGGGCCACCGTCCTGCACGCCGTGGCCGGGTTCACCGGCCGCAGCCGGGTGAGAACCAGCAGCCTGGTGGACGCAGGCGGCAAGCTGCCCCTGGTGATCACCTTCATCGACACCGATGAGCACGTGAACCGAGTCCTTCCGACGCTGCGGGAGATGGCGGCCCACCGGCTGATCGTGCGCGAGAACGTGGTCATCGAGCAGGGGAGCCTGGAGTAGGCAAAAGCCATTTGACGCGTCTGCCCATGGGTTGCTATATTCAATAGGTTCTGCGAGTTGAGCCGGTTTACCCTGTGGTCGTCACGGAAGTAGCGACACACGCCCGAGGACAGTAAGTCCGGTCCGCTAGAAGGGCGCCCTCGCTGAAACGCACCTGCGCTGCCCCGCTCCCGAGCGGGGGTATGCAGGTCGAGCCGGACGAAACGGAGCGCAGCCCGCAAGGCGTTGTGCCACCGTCGTCAGGCAAAGTCTAAGGAAATGAACAATTTCCCCGTGTGTTTGCGCGCGGGGAAGCATGGGCGGTTCCGGCCGCGCCAGTCCCAAGAGGGATCGAGCTGTTGCGCGCCGCAGGTGTGCGCGCGCAGAAGGAGCATGCACGAGTGCCTACGTTCAACCAATTGGTACGCCAGGGCCGCACGTCGCCCAAGTACAAGACGGCCAGCCCGGCGCTGCAGATGTGTCCGCAGAAGCGCGGCGTCTGCACCCGCGTGTACACGCAGACCCCGAAGAAGCCGAACTCGGCGCTGCGCAAGGTGGCGCGGGTCCGGCTGACCAATGGGATCGAGGTCACGACCTACATCCCGGGCGTCGGCCATAACCTGCAGGAGCACTCCATCGTGCTCATTCGCGGGGGCCGCGTGAAAGACCTGCCGGGGGTGCGCTATCACGTGATCCGCGGCACGCTGGACACGGTCGGCGTCACCGCACGCAAGCAGGGGCGCTCCAAGTACGGCGCCAAGAGGCCGAAGGCCTGAAGGATTTTCGGTAGAGACGCAGCTGGCTGCGTCTCCCCTACGAGAGAGAAGCAATGCCGAGAAAAGGATATATCGCCAAGCGGGAAGTGCCGCCCGATCCGATCTACGGTTCGACGCTGGTCACCAAGTTCGTGAACTCGATGATGTATGAGGGCAAGAAATCCACCGCCCAGAACATCTTCTACACCGCCATGAAGAACCTGGAGACGCGCGGGGGTTCCGACGCGCTCACCCTGTTCAAGAAGGCAGTGGAGAACGCCAAGCCGCTGCTCGAGGTCAAGACCCGGCGCGTGGGCGGCGCCAACTACCAGGTCCCGGTGGAAGTGAATCCGGACCGGCGCACCTCGCTGGCCATCCGCTGGCTCATCGGATACAGCCGTGACCGCGGCGAGAAGGGCATGACCGAGAAGCTCTCGAACGAGTTGCTGGACGCCGCCAACAACCGCGGCGCCGCGATCAAGAAGAAGGAAGACGTCCACCGCATGGCCGAGGCCAACAAGGCCTTCGCGCACTACCGGTGGTGAGCGTCCGACCAAGGGTTCGGATCGAGAAAGAGTAAGGAGACGGTGCCAAGACAGGTCCCATTATCGCGTTGCCGGAACATCGGCATCATGGCGCACATCGACGCCGGCAAGACCACCACGACGGAGCGCATCCTCTATTACACGGGGATCACGCACCGCATCGGCGAGGTCCATGAAGGCACGGCCACGATGGACTGGATGGAGCAGGAGCAGGAGCG
>DATKKJ010000101.1 GCA_035543055.1 Terriglobales bacterium
AATTAGCGCTCAAGAATCTCAGCTTCTCGGAGAAGCTCCCAGGAAAGCCCGCCAGAAGGTAGCGGCAGCCAAGGCTACCTCGCCTTCGGTGCTGGAGCAACGATGACTGTTGATAAGTCCCCTTGGCACAAGTGTGCGCTCTCCTCTCGCCGGACTCAGGGCTTCCGAGCGGCGGTTGGAAATCGGATCACAACCGAAAAATTTGGGTTAAATTGTGCTACCAACTCGGACATCGTGCCTTTCTCGCACTTCTAGCCCATTTGAGAACCTGTAAGTTACAGATTCTAAGAAAGCGTATAACGTTCTTGATGGGAGGCTCGTTTCCGGGGTAAGTTGGAATGTGAGCTTGCGGCCGTCGTCTCTTTGCGCCTCCGTCCTCCTCCTGGCATCCTTGGCGATCCCGGTTGCGGGCCACGCCCAGGTCCCTCCGGCGGCGTCGAAAAAGCCGCCTAAGACCTCCAGCAAGAAGAAAAAGAAACGGGCACCCAGCCTGCGCGTGCGCAAGGTGCACCGGGCCTTCGTGGCTTCCGCCGACCTGAAGCCGATGGCGATGCAGTTGATCGCCGACCGCACGCCTGCCGCTTACGCCGGCGTGGAGAAATATGCGCGCAGTCATCCGGGGGATCCGGGCGCGCTGGCCTGGCTGGCCATCGGCTACGCCCACCACCTGGACCAACATCCCGAGCGGGAGATCGAGGCGCTGAAGAAGGCCCGCCCTAACGCCGAGGAGTTGGGAGATTACGTCGACTACCACCTGGGAGAGGCCTACCTGGCGACCGGCAAGCCGGAAGCCGCGCTGGAGGTCTTGCGCGAGTTCGATGCCCGCCACCCCGATTCCATGCTCTCGCGGGACGCGCTGGTTTCTTATGCTAATGCCCTGGTTGCAACCGGCGAGGCCCGTCGTGCGGTGCAGGCCTTGGAGGCACACCGTACCCCGACGCGGGCCGAGGTGGAGTTGGCGCTGGGCCGGGCTTACCTGGCGGACAAGAACAACGTCAAGGCGCTCACCACCCTGCGCAACCTCTTTTACGGCATGCCCCTCAGCAGTCAGGCCGAAAGCGCTCGCGGCCCCAAGGACACCCTGGAGCAGGCGGGCACCTTGCCGCCGGTGAGCTTCGCCCAGCGCAAGCAGCGCGCTGATCTGCTGGTCCAGGGGAAGCGATACGCGGACGCAGCGCAGGAATATCGCGCGCTGCAGCGGGATGTTCCCCCGGGGGACGCCGCCGCGCTAAAGAGCTCTCTGGCCTACGCGCTTTACAAGAGCGGCCGGGAGCGGGAAGCGAAGGACATCCTGCAGGACCTTCAGGGCGCGCCCGAGGAGGCCAACGCCCTGCGTCTCTACGTGCTGGCGGAGATCGCCCGTCCCGACCAGAAGAAGGTCGAGCAATACTTGGAACGGTTCCGGCAAGAGTCGCCGAAGAGCCCGTGGTTCGCCGAAGAGTTGCTCTCGGCCGCAAACATGTACCTGCTCGACCGGAACTTTGAGCGCGCTGCTGCCCTCTACAGCGAGCTCGACGAGCGATTCCCGGGGGGCCGCTTCTCGCCCTATTGCCACTGGCGTGCCGCTTGGCTCACCTATCGCCTGGGACGGAGCGCAGAAGCCAAGTACCGCTTCGAGCAGCAGGTCTCGCTGTATCCGCAATCGCAAGAGGTCACCGCCGCTCTCTACTGGCGGGGAAGGATTGCGGAGGACGAGAAGGACTGGGCATTGGCCCGCGCCTACTACGAGAAGCTGACGGAGCGCTATCGCTCGTATTACTACGCGGAAATGGCCCGGCAGCGGCTGGCGCTCTTCCAGCCGGGGGAAGGCAGGCCGGATGCGGTGCTGGCCCGGGTGCCTCCCTTGTCCGTTCGTGCTATCCAGGAAGACCTCACGGCCCCCAGCGACAATCTGCGGGCGCAGAAGAGCCTGCTGCTGGCGAACGGAGGCCTGGTGGAGCTGGCCGTGCGCGAGCTGCAGGCTGGCGGGGACGCTGATTGGGCCTACGCCGAGATCGCCCGCATCTACCAGGAGAGCGGCCAGTATCATCGCGCATTGCAGACGCTCAAGCGCGCCTATCCGGGCTATTTCTCGCTGGACCTGGCGCAACTGCCGCGCAGCTTCTGGGAGAGCCTGTTTCCGCGGCCCTATTGGGCCGACCTGAGGCGCAGCGCCGGCGACAACGGTCTTGATCCTTACCTGGTGGCCTCGCTGATCCGGCAGGAGTCGGAATTCAATCCCGGGGCTATTTCCCGCGCCAACGCCCTCGGCCTGATGCAGTTGCTGCCCGGGGTAGGGAAGAAGCTGGCCAAAGAGACTAAGATGCGCGGCTTCAACTACAGCATGCTGCTCAACCCGGATGTCAACCTGCGTCTCGGAACCCGCTATTTCCGCCACATGCTCGACAAGTACGACGGTACTGTGGAGTACGCCCTCGCTGCCTACAACGCGGGCACGGACCGGGTGGCCGACTGGCGCGGGCACAGCAGCTTCCGCGACGTGCCGGAGTTCGTCGAGTCCATCCCTTTCACCGAGACCCGGGAGTACGTGCAGGCGATCGTGCGCAATGCGGCGTTGTATCGCCGCCTGTATCGCGAGGCGGCGGTGGAAGCCGCCGACAAGCGCTGATCGAAAAGAGGGTATGGGACGCGGGGCGCCCCGCGTCCCAGAAGAAGCATGCTACGGCCAGATGCCACGCGCCTTCATGGCGGTGGCGACCCGGTCGATGGCCAGGATGTAAGCGCCGGTACGCATGTCCACTCTGTACTTTTTGGCGGTGCTGTGCACGTCGGAGAAGGAACGGGTCATCACCTTCTCCAGGCGGCGGTTGACGTCGTCTTCGTCCCAGAAGAGTTCCTGCAAGTCCTGCACCCACTCGAAGTAGCTGACGGTGACGCCGCCGGCATTAGCCAGGATATCGGGCAGCACCATCACCCCCTTCTTGTGGAGCACGGCGTCGGCCGCCGGCGTGGTGGGACCGTTGGCAGCCTCGGCCACGATCCGGGCCTTGATCTGGTCGGCATTGGCGGCGGTGATCTGGTTCTCGAGCGCGGCCGGGACCAGGATGTCGCAGTCGAGCTCCAGCAGGTCGGTGCTGCTGATCGGGGAAGAACCGGAGAACTTCACCACCGACCCTGACCTCTCCTTGTGCGCCAGCACGGCGGCGATGTCGAGGCCCTTCTTGCTCAAGACGCCGCCCTTGGAGTCGCTCACCGCAATGACCTTGGCGCCGTTCTGGTGCAGCAGCTCGGCGGCAATGCTGCCCGCGTTGCCGAAGCCCTGGATGGCGACCGTGGCCCCTCGCAGCTCGATGTTGAGGACATTGCAGGCGGCGCGTATCACGAAGAAACAGCCGCGCGCCGTGGCCTCGTGACGCCCGAAGGAGCCGCCCAGGTAGGTCGGCTTGCCGGTCACCACGCCCGGCGCGCTGTGGCCCTGGGTCATGCTGTAGGTGTCCATGATCCAGGCCATGGTCTGGGCGTCGGTGTAGACGTCGGGGGCGGGGATGTCGCGGTCGGGGCCGATGATGGGGGATATCTCGTAGGCATAACGGCGGGTGAGCCGCTCCAGTTCGTCCTTGGAGAGACTCTTGGGATCGCAAACGATGCCGCCCTTGGCGCCGCCGAAGGGAATGTTGACGGTGGCGCACTTCCAGGTCATCCAGGAGGCGAGCGCCTGGACCTCGTCGTAGGTGACGTTGGGATGGTAGCGGATGCCGCCCTTGCAGGGTCCGCGGGCGGTATTGTGCTGGACGCGGAAGCCTTCGAAGACGCGTAACGAGCCGTCGTCCATCTTCACCGGCAACGACAGCGAAAGGGCGCGGCGAGGACGCCGCAGCACCTCGCGCATCCCGGCATCGAGGTTCATTTTTGCGGCGGCGGTATCGAATTGATGCATGGCGATGCGGAAGGAATTGAGATCTTCCTGGCTTTTAGGAGCTACTACATGAGGAACGCGGGCAGTGGCCATAGTGGAGTGTCTCCTCAGTGATTTCGTACCAGGGCCTGGGGCCGCCGGGTCAGTCCACCTGGATGTCGAGGACCCGTACCTCTTCGCCGCCGCGGGCCTCGGTGACCGGATGGCCGCACAACGGGCAAGGTGAATCCGCTGCCGAACCCTCGAAGTCACCGCCACAATTGCGGCAGTGGCGAACGACCGGCAACACCTTGACCTCAAGCCGCGCGCCCTCCGCGACCGTGCCGCGGGCGACGTCGGCGAAGCTGGACCGCAGGCGCTCGAGGTCGAAGTTGCGCCGCCCGCCGATGGCAAGTCGCACAGCCATCACGTGACTGATGGCGTTGCGGTGCGCGGTCTGGTCGAGGACTTCAAAAACATGATTGGCGAGTTCGCGCTCATCCATGACTGACTCCGGATGCCGAATGACCGTGAAAGGGGGAGTCAAGAAGGAAGGTCCTGGCGCAACCGGCCGGAAAAGCAGCGACGACCCCCACAAAGCCGTCCACGGAATAGGGGGAGCATACACCCGGCGGGGAGGGATTTCTACAAGGCGGGCGCTTGCTAGCGCTGGGCAGCGACGTGTTGTGCCGGGGGTTTCGCGAACAGGATCTCGGCCACCAGCAGCGCGGCCCCGACCACGATGGCGGCATCGGCGACGTTGAAGGCCGGCCATTGGTAGCTGCCGATGTAGAACAGCAGGAAGTCGACGACGTGGCCGGTAAGGATGCGGTCCCACAGATTTCCCAGGGCCCCACCCAGGATCAGCGCCAGCCCCACTCCGGTCGTGGTCAGGCGGTGGCTGTTCTTCCAGAGCAGTGTCGAGACCACGACCAGGGCGACCAGCGAGAACAACACCAGCACCGCCACTTTGTACTCCGAGGCCGAGTCCGAGAACAGCCCGAATGCCGCGCCTCGGTTCTGCACGTGGGTCAGGCGAAAGAATCCCGGGACCACGCTGATGTTCTCGTGCAGCGCGATCTTCTGCGCGACCGCCCACTTCGTGACCCGGTCCAGAGCGAGCACGATGACCGCGAGCAGCAGGTGGAGCTTGCGCATGGCGTGCGGGGCCGATGGGAGATTAGTGGCCAGAGACGATCTCCTTCAGGGCGGCGGTGCAACGCTCACAGATGGTCGGGTGCTCCGGATCGGCGCCGACCTGGGTCGAATAGTTCCAGCAGCGCTCGCACTTCGCGCCGGGCGCTGGCCGCACCTCTACTTTGATGCCGGCAGCCCCATTGCCTCCGGGCACGCGCTCCAGCGCCACCTCCGAGACAATGAACAAGTAGCGCAGCTCCCTGGCGTACTTGTCGAGCACGGGATAGGTGGCTTCTGGGGCAAAGACCCGCACGGCAGCCTCCAGGCCGCTTCCGATCTGTTTTTCGTTGCGGGCCGCCTCCAGCGCCTTCAACACCTCGGAACGCACCGCCAGAAGGGTAATCCAGTCGGCGCGCAACCGTGCATCGTCGCCGTCGGCGATCTCCTCGGCTTTCGGAAACAGAGCAAGATGGACGCTCGGACCTCGGTCCTGCACCGCGGGGAGGAACCCCCACACCTCTTCGCAGGTAAAGCTCAGGATGGGCGCCAGCAGCCGCACCAGCGCCTCGCCGATCCGCCAGATAGCGGTCTGCGCCGAGCGCCGTGCCGGTTGGTCGGGGGCGAAGGTGTAGAGCCGGTCCTTCAGGACGTCGAAGTAAACCGCGCTCAGGTCGGTGATGCAGAAGTTCACCGCCGCCTGATAGACCTTGTGAAACTCGAAGGATTCGTACCACTTCTGCAGGTCACGGCTGAAATCGGAGGTGCGCAGCAGCATGTAGCGGTCGATCGCTTCCATGCGCATGAAGGGAACGGAGTTCCGCGCCGGGTCGAAGCCATCGAGGTTGCCCAGGATGAAGCGGAAGGTATTGCGGATCTTGCGGTAAAGCTCGGCGAGCCTCTGCATCATCTCGTCAGAATTGCGGACGTCCTCCCGGAAATCCACCGACGAGACCCAGAAGCGCACGATCTCAGCGCCGAGCTTGTCCGAAACCTCTGCCGGATCGACGGTATTGCCCAGCGACTTCGACATGGCGCGGCCCTGCGGGTCGAGGGTCCAGCCGATGGTGGAAACCACCCGGTAAGGGGCCTTGCCGCGCGAGCCGACCGCGCACAGCAGCGAGGAATGGAACCAGCCTCGGTACTGATCGCCGCCTTCCGCATAGAGGTCGGCGGGCCAGGGGAGATCGGGCTGGTGGCCCAGCACCGCCGCGTGGCTGCACCCGGACTCGAACCAGACGTCGATGATGTCCATCTCCTTGCGGAAATCACCCTTGCCGCACTTGGCGCAGCGCGTGTTCGCAGGCAGGATCTCCGCGGGCTGCCTGGTGTACCAGGCGTCCACCCCCTCCCGCTCCACCAGGCGGACCACGGCCTGGTTCACTTCGCGCGAGTGGACGATCTGGCCGCAGGCTTCGCAGGAGAAGAAGGCGATGGGCACTCCCCAGACCCGCTGCCGCGAGATGCACCAGTCGGGCCGCTCCGCGACCATGTTGGTGATCCGCTCCTCGCCCCAGGCCGGGTCCCACTTGACGGTCTTGATCTCCTCCAGGGAACGCTGGCGGAGGCTGCTTCCGTCCAGGGGAGCGTCCATGGAGATGAACCACTGCTCGGTGGCGCGGAAGATCACCGGATTGTGGCAGCGCCAGCAGTGGGGATACGAATGTTCGATGTCTCCGCGCGCCATCAGCACGCCCCGCGACTTTATCAGCTCGATGATGGGCTCATTGGCCTTGAAGACGGTGAGCCCTTCGTACTCCGGAAGTCCGTTGTGCAGGCGCCCGGCGGCGTCCACGTTGCAGGTGGCGTCGAGCTTGTATTTCAGGCCGGTGTAAAAGTCGTCGGCGCCATGCGACGGCGCGGTGTGTACCGCTCCCGTGCCCTGGTCGGTGGTCACGTAGGTGGCGAGCACACCCAGGATGCTCCGCTGCAGGAAGGGATGGGCGAAGGTCGATTGCTCCAGCCGTGTGCCCGGAAAGCTGGCCACCGGCCTTGCGCCCGCCAGCTTGCAGTTCTCGATCGTGGCCAGTGCCAGGTGCGAGGCCACAATGTAGTGCTCGCCGCCGGATTCCAGCGCCACGTATTCCAGCTCCGGGTGGAAGGCGACGGCCATTGACGCCGGCAGCGTCCAGGGCGTGGTGGTCCAGATGATGGTGCTGACCTTCTTCCCGGCCAGCGCCGGGTCGATCTTCGCCGGGTCGCTGGTGAGCGCGTACTTTACCCAGATGCTGGGGCTGGTGTGCGGCTCGTATTCCACTTCCGCTTCCGCCAGCGCAGTGCGGTCATGGATGCACCAGTACACCGGGCGCAGCCCCTTGTACACCAGGCCCTTCTCGAAGATCTCGTAGAGGGTGCGCAGCACCCAGGCCTCGTACTGCGGCGACATGGTCAGGTAGGGGTCGTCCCACTGCCCGAAGGTGCCGATGCGCTTGAACTGCTTTCTCTGGATGTCCACGTATTTCTCGGCGTGGGTACGGCAGGCGCGACGCACCTCGATGGGCGCCATCCCCCGCTTCTTAGCCCCCAACTGCCGGTCCACCTTGATCTCGATGGGCAGGCCATGGCAGTCCCAGCCGGGCACGTAGGGCGCATCGAAGCCGGCCATGGTCTTCGATTTCACCACCAGGTCCTTCACTGTCTTGTTAAGCGCCGTGCCCAGGTGGATGACGTCGTTGGCGTAGGGCGGACCGTCGTGCATGACGTAGATGGGCGCACCCTTCCGCGCCTGCCGGATGAGCTGGTACAGACCCATGCCCTCCCAGCGCGCGAGCAGCTTGGGCTCGTTCTGCGGCAGGTTGGCCTTCATGGGGAAGGCGGTCTTGGGAAGGTTGATGGTGGCCTTCAGGTCCACGGGCGCTGCCATTCCGTCTCCGCGAGCAGGGATAAAACTCAATTATAGAGGCAGCACCGCCGCCCACGAGCACGGAAGACGGTAGGACATGCCCGAAATCGTCCCGCGATTGCACCAAGGCATCCTGTCCTCGGGTCCGCAACTTGAACTAAGGTTTAGGGTTAAGGATGTTCAATGGGGTGAGTTTTTGCCGGTTCCTGGTGGGCGTGCGGAGCATCTAACTCAGGGATGTGAGGGTTCCCAGAACATCTGACCATCTGGAATGTTGAACAGCGATTCGGCTGATCGCAGCCAGAACTGGGGCAATCAGGGCGAAAGGGGTTATGGCAAATTCGGTGTTGATCCCCAAGAAGACAGGGTCGTCAAGCAACCCGCACTCAGATGCGAACCAGCACCTGGTTCGCATGATGTATAGCGTGGAGCAGTCCTGGCTGAGTTCGCTCATCAGCAACCTTCACGACGTCTTTTTTCCAGAAAAGCTCCCGCCGCTGCAGCTCACCGCCAAGCCGGCCCCGGTCCGTGAGATCTGGGGAGACTACGACAACCACAAGCAGGCGGCCACGACCTCGGTGATCGTGCACATCCTGATGGTCGCGCTCCTGATCGCCATGTCCTACGCGGGGAAGAAGACCTACGACGCGGCCAAGAAGCAGGAGACGGTGACCCTGGTCGCCCCCGACCTCTCCGAATACGTACCCCTCTCGTCCAAGAAGAACGACACCATCGGCGGCGGCGGAGGCGGTGGAGACCGCGACAAGCTGCAGGCGCCCAAAGGGAAGCTCCCGAAGCTCTCCATGGAGCAGATCACGCCTCCCGCGGTGGTCATCCGCAACGACAATCCGAAGCTGGCAGTCGAGCCTACGGTGGTGGTTCCGCCGCAGGTGAAGTTGCCCTCCAATGGCTTGCCGAACCTGGGCGACCCGCTCTCCAAGGTTTCGGGTCCTCCGTCGAATGGCGTGGGTTCAGGCGGGGGTATAGGTTCCGGTAGCGGTGGCGGCGTCGGGTCGGGGAGCGGACCCGGCGTGGGACCGGGTTCCGGCGGCGGTATTGGCGGCGGCGTCTTCCGGGTCGGCGGAGGCGTCTCGGCCCCGCGCCCGCTCTCGACCCCGGATCCCGAATATTCCGAAGAAGCGCGCAAGGCCAAGTATCAGGGCGTCGTCGTCCTGTGGCTGATCGTGGACCAGAACGGCAACCCGCGCGACATCCGCGTCTCCCGCAGCCTGGGTTTGGGACTGGATGAGAAGGCGGTGGAAGCGGTCCGGCGCTGGCGATTCGAGCCCGCCATGAAGGACGGCCGCCCAGTCCCGGTGCAGATCAATGTCGAGGTGAGTTTCCGGCTGTATTGATCGGATCAATACGGGGAAAACCAAGGGGAAGGCGAACCTGCCTTCCCCTTATACTTTTGCGTGTTTGCGCCCGGCAACAGCGTCGGAATACGATAAGTCAGTGCCCCAACCTGGGACTTGCCCAACTTGCGGAGCGACTCTTCGGCCCGCTGGAGCCTGCACCGTCTGCGGCGCGCGCCAGGAGCGATCGCCGCTGACCTTTCGCAGTGAAGCCGGCGTGCTAGCGCTGCTCTTGGTCATCGGCATCGTCTTCTTCCTGGCGACCAGGTACGCCGTGGCATCGTATCGCGCCAAGGAGAGCCGACTCGCCAAGCAATGGGAAGCCAAGGGCCACGCCTTCTTGCAAGCCTCTCAGCCGTCAGGCGCCGTGGAAGCCTTCCAGAATGCGTTGCGCTACGACCCGACGAGCCAACAGCTCCGCTACGCCATGGTGGATTCGCTGCTGACTGCGGGGCGCTCCGAGCAGGCCCGTTCCTACCTGCTCAACATGTGGGAGCACCAACCTGCGAATGGGCTGGTGAACCTGCAGCTCGGGCGGATCGCGGCCAGCCGGAAAGATATTCGCGATGCCACGCAGTATTACCACAATGCGATCTACGGGGTGTGGGATTCGTCGCCGCAACAGAATCGCCTGCAGGCCCGCCTCGAGCTGGCCCACTTCCTGCTGGGCGAGAATGGCAAACGGGAGGCCGACGCCGAGTTGCTGGCCCTGGTGGCGAATTCTCCCCCAACCGCGGACCTGGCCTACACCGTGGGCGAGTTGTTCCTGCAAGCGGATGATGCCGCGAACGCAGAACGACAGTTCCAGTCTGCGCTGCAGTCTTCGCCGCGCGAGCCCAAGCTGCTGGCGGCGGCGGGGCGCGCTGCCTTCGCGCTGAAGAAATATGCGACGGCCGAATCCTACCTGGAACAGGCCAAGTCACGGGGAAATACGGACGCGGAAATAACCCGCCTCCTGGACTTGACTGATCTGATCCTGAAGAACGATCCCCTCGATCGCAGAGTATCGTTCGGCGCGCGTGTTCAAAGAACGATCCAGGCCATGGCAACAGCGACCAATCGGCTGGAGGCGTGCGCCTCCCAAACCGACAAGGCCGGGGGCACCCCCCCGGAGCTCGAACAGATGCTCCAGCAGCTTGACTCTGCACAGGACAAGAAGAAGCTTCAGGCGCTGCGGCACGATCCCGATCTGCTGATCGGTTCGGCGAAGGTTGCCTTCGCGGCGGAAGAGGCGGCCGCCGAGTCCTGCGGCCAGCCCCAGGGCCTGGATCTGGCTTTGCTGCTCATCGGACGCAGCCACTCCGAGGGGGAGCAATGAGTGCGGCGACCGACCGCCTCCGAAAGCCGATCCCCGAACAGCAGTTCTTTCTCTTGCTGGCCATCGTGATCGGGGTGTTCTCGGGGCTGGCGGTGGTGTGCTTCCGGATCGCCATCGAATGGTGCCGGCTATGGCTGCTGGGATCGGCCCTGGTGCCTCCGTCGCGCCGCATCATCCTGGCGCCCGCTCTCATCGGACTGGTGGTCGCCGTGCTCGTGATCCGCTTTTTTCCCCGCGCGCGGGGCAGCGGAGTCAACCAGACCAAGGGCGCGCTCTACATCTCCGACGGCTATATCCCTTTCAACACCGTGATCGGCAAGTTCCTGACCGCCGGAGCGGCCATCGGCAGCGGCCACTCCCTGGGTCCAGAAGACCCGTCGTTGCAGATCGGCGCGGGCTTGGCGTCGCTCATCGGCCGCAAGTTGCACCTGTCTCGCGAACGAATGCGCCTGGTGGCGCCGGTGGGGGCTGCTGCCGGGTTGGCCGCGGCCTTCAATTCGCCCATCACCGCCGTGCTCTTTGTCATCGAGGAAGTGATCGGACGGTGGAGCGCCGGCATCCTCGGTTCGGTAGTGCTGGCGGCAGTTTCCAGCGTGGTGGTAGAGCGATGGTTCCTGGGCGAGGCGCCGCTGTTCCGCATTCCTTCCATCGCGCTCAACCACCCTGGAGAGCTTGCGGCCTATGCCGTCCTGGGGGTGATCGGAGGGATCGCTTCGGTTGTTTTTCAGAAGCTGATCGGTCTTACGCGGCCGCGGATGAAGGCGCTCCCGCGCTGGACCCAGTATTTCCAGCCAGCGGCGGCTGGATTCCTGATCGGGCTCATCGGCCTGCGCTTCCCGCAAGTGATGGGCGCCGGGTACGAGTTCATCGACCAAGCCATGCACGACCAGTACACCTGGCAGTTGCTGGGCCTGCTGGCCGGGTTCAAGATCCTGGCCACCACGCTGTCCTTCAGCAGCGGCACCCCGGGCGGCCTCTTTGCCCCCACCCTTTTTGTCGGGGCGATGTTGGGCGGGGCGGTGGGCAGCGTGGAACGCATCTTCTTGCCGCAGCTCACCGTTCCTATCGGCGCCTATGCGTTGGTGGGCATGGGGACGCTCTTTGCCGGCTTCCTGCGCGCTCCCATGACCTCCGTATTCATGATCCTCGAAGTCAGCGGGAACTACGGCATCATCGTCCCGGTGATCATCTCCAATACCATCGCCTATTTGATCTCTCGTGCCTTCCAGCGGACTCCGATCTTCGACCTGCTGTCCGTGCAGGATGGCGTGTACCTGCCATCGATGGAAGAAGAGCGGGAGACGACGATCCTGCGGGTGGAAGATGCCATGCGTCTGCCCACGGTTCCGCCTCTGCTCACCATCAGCTCGATCGCTGATTCGATCGCTCTGGCCGAGGGCAGCGGCGAAAAGCACCTACTGGCCGTGGACCCCGCGGGCAACTGGTACGGCGTCGGCTGGACCCAGATGCTCGAACTGCAGCGCGCGGGGGCGGGCGGGCAGGCGCTCAGCGGGGCCGAGCTTATGCCGGTGCCCGTCCTGCATCCGGATCATGCTCTGGACGTCGCCCTGCGCCAGATCCACACCTACCCGGTGATGCCGGTGGTGCACCGCGTCAACATCCACGAGTTGATAGGGGTGGTATCGGTGCAGGACATCGTGGAGGCATATCGCCGCGCCGGTCGCGCGGCTGAGGACACGAAAGTCGCCGAAAACCTGGCTGCCGGGTAGGCTTGCCAGGGTAGCTTGTACGGGTGTCTCAATCCCCGTACACGGTACTTTTAGCGGACGCTGAGCTCTCCGAGCGCACCCTCGTACAACACGGCCCCGCCGGGATCGGCGCCCCGTGGGGGCAGGTGGCCGGATGTCCCAGCAGCGCGCAGATCTTCTCCGTGGCTTCGGGCGATAGGATGTGCTCGAACTTGCAGGCCTGCTGCTCGATCTCGGCTTCGTTCTCCATCTCCAAGGTTTGGGTGAAGAGCCGCTCCGCCAGGCGATGGCGGCGGATGATGTCGGAGGCCTTGGCCCGTCCCCGCTCGGTGAACTCCACCAGCAGGCTGCCGTCGGCGGGACCCGTCCCGGCGTGGTGGATCTGCTCGTGACAGGGATTCACCACCGGCTTGTGGTCGTGCACTTGTGGCGGATGCGGCTGCACGCTGACCAGCCCCAGCTTCGCCATCTTCTCCACCGCGACGGAGACCGGCAGCAGGCCGTCGGCCGACATGCGCTCGACTTCGGCGGGCTCGCCGTGCTCTTCGAGCACCCACATCTCCTCCAGGACCTCGTCGAACTGCTCCTCGTCGGAGAGGGAGAAGATCTCGTGGGCGGCGATGCGCCCGTGGTGCAGGTCGATGCGGCGCTCGGCCAGGCGAGCCATCACCGGATCGTGGGTCACCATGATGATAGTGCGCCCCTGGGCATGCAGCTCGCGCAGCAGGCGCAGCACGATCTCCTCGTTCTGCGCGTCGAGGTTGCCGGTGGGCTCGTCCGCCAGGATGATGCTGGGGTCGTTGATCAGCGCCCGGGCGATGCACACCCGCTGCTGCTCGCCGCCGGAGAGCTGCGCCGGCAGGTGGTGCGCGCGGTCGGCCAGGCCGACCCGCTCCAGTGCCTCCAGCGCCTCCTGCTGGTCGGTCATGCTGTGGAAGTATTGGGCCAGCATCACGTTCTCGAGCGCGGTCAGATAGGGGATGAGATGGAATTGCTGGAAGATGAAGCCGATCTTCTCGGCGCGAAAGCGGGCCAGCTCCGAGGCCGACAAGGCGGCCACGTTCTGTCCGTCGAGCCAGATCTCGCCCGAGCTGGGCTGGTCCAGGCACCCGATCAGGTTCACCAGCGTGGACTTCCCGGACCCCGACGGGCCCATCACCGCCAGCCACTCGCCGCGCTTGACCGAGAGCGTGACCTCGTCCAGCGCCCGGATGGTGCCGCCATTGCCCTCGGCCCGCGCCGGATAGAGCTTGCTGACGTGCTTGAGTTCGATCGACACTACTCTCCTCTCAGGATCGTGGCCGGCTGGACCCGCTGCAGCAGCCGCAACGGAAGCAACGCCGCGGCCAGCGAGATCAGCACGCTTCCCACCAGGACCGAGGGGAAGATGCTGAGGCGCGGCGAGACCGCCGCGCTGAGGTTGAACCTTGCGATCAGGAAGGCGATGCCCAATCCGCCAGCAAAGCCTGCGATCGCGCCCGCGGCACCCAAACCCACAGCCTCGGCCGCGAAGACGGCATTCACCGCGCGGTTGGAAGCCCCCAGCGCCTTCATCACCGCGAAGTCCTTGCGGCGGTCGAGCACCGAGGCGGTCAGGGTGGCCAGCAGGCATAGCGCCGCCGTCAGGATGATAAGCAGGGTAGAGGCCAGCAGCGTCATGCGAGTCTTGTTGAGCACGCGGCCTTCGGCCTCGACGATCTGCCGTACGGGCTCGACCCTGGCGGGGGGGAAGGCCGCCTGCAATTCTGTGATTGCCTGCGATATGTCGCCGGAGGAGCCGGCGACCGCAACCTCAATCGTCGATGTACCCAGACCGGTCCACCCCGCGAACTCCCGCAGGTCCAGGTAGACCCGGCTGTCTTCGCCAGAACCAGTTTGTAATATCCCTTTGTTTGTTAGTGTTATTGGCTTGTTATTGAAGTATAACTTGAATGACGCACCGGCCTGGGGCAGCAGTTCTTGCGCGCGGCTGCCCACCAGCGCCTCACCCTCCTTTGCCGGCCACGCGCTCACCGACCAC
>DATKKJ010000102.1 GCA_035543055.1 Terriglobales bacterium
ACCGGCGTCGCTGAGCGCGATGTCACCCCGGAGGCTACACGCGCGGTCTGCGACCGCCTGGTGGACGGTATCGCTGAGCGCATGCGTGCTGAAGGCGCGAAGAAAACTCCGCTGGCGGCCCTCAGCCGCGGCCTTTGCGGCACCCGGGGACGCAGCCTGGTATTGAACCTGCCGGGCAGCCCGGGCGGAGCGACCGAATCGCTGGCTGCAGTCATCGATCTGCTGCCGCACGCGCTGGAGCTGCTGCGGGGCAAGACGGCGCACGCCAAGTCGCGCTCCTGATCCCTTCCCCCGCAGGCGCATCTTCCCTTTCGCGTACAATGACGTTTCCTCATGCACTGGTTGAAGCATTTTCTTTCCCGCTACACCGCCTGGGTCTGGGGTGTGCTCAAGCCGCTGGGGGCGTGGGGTGTCTTCGGCATCGCCTTCGTGGACGCCGCCTTCATGGGCATCCCGATGGATCCCGTGGTCGCCGGCTACGTCTATTCGGACCAGGCGCACTTCTGGATGTACATCCTGATGGCGTCGGCGGGCTCGGCGCTGGGCAGCTTGCCGCTCTACGTCATCGGATACAAGGGCGGAGAGCTGCTGCTGGCCAAGCGCATCAGCAAAGACCGCATGGAGAAGATGCGCGACCGCTTCGAGAAACAGGAATTCTTCGCCCTGATGATCCCTTCGATGCTTCCCCCGCCCACGCCTTTCAAGCTGTTCGTGCTCTCCGCCGGCGTCTTCGAGATGCACGTGACTGCGTTCCTGGGCGCCATCTTCCTGGGGCGCGTGCTGCGCTTCGGGATCCTCTCGGCGCTGGTGCTGGCCTTCGGGCCGCACGTGGTCAGCCTGGTCGGGAGGATGGCGCGCGAGCACCTGCCGGTGACCATCGCCATCGGCGTCGCCGCTATCGTGCTGATTTATGTTCTGTACCGGCTGCTGCGCGCGCCGGTGGTGGAGATGGAGCACGAACTGGAGCAGGCGGAAAAGTAGCTACGATCTCCCCACCAGCTCCAGCATTTCTTTCTCCCCGATGACCTTGACCCCGAGCTCGCGCGCCTTGTCGAGCTTGGAGCCGGCCTCGTCGCCGGCGACCACGTAATCGGTCTTCTTGCTGACCGAGCCGGAGACCCGCCCGCCCGCGTCCTCGATCATCTTCTTGGCCTGGCCGCGCGAGTAGTTCGCCAGCGTCCCGGTCAGGACGAAGGTCTTGCCCGCCAGCTGCGTGCCGCGGCGTTTCTTCGTGCCCTCAAACTGCAGACCAGCGGCCTTCAGCCGCTTTACCAGATCCACGTTCTTAGGCTCGTCGAAGAAGGCGCGGATGCTCTCGGCGATGCGCGGCCCGACCTCGTTCACCTGCTGCAGTTCCTCGACGCTGGCCTTCATTAACGCGTCGATGGAACCGAAGTGCTCAGCCAGGAATTCCGCGGTGCGCTCGCCCACGAAGCGGATGCCCAGCCCGTAGATGACGCGCTCCAGCGGCAGCTTCTTGGAATTCTCGATCTCGTCGAGGACGTTCTGCGCCGATTTCTCGCCCATGCGCTCCAGTTCCAGCAGGTCCTGCTTGGTGAGCGAGTAGATATCGGCCACGCTCTTGAGCAGCTTCTTGTCGCAGAGCTGGTTGACCAGCGCGTCGCCCATACCCTCGATGTTCATCACCGAGCGCGAGGCGAAGTGCAGGATGCTTTCCCGCAGCTTGGCCGGACAGTTGGCGTTGACGCAGCGATGGTCGGCCTCGCCTTCGGTCCGCACCACGTGCCCGCCGCACTCCGGGCAGCGCTCCGGCATCTTGAAGTGCCTGGCGCCGCGGGGATGCTGCTTGTCCTCGACGATGCCCACCACCTTGGGGATGACGTCGCCCCCGCGCTCCACCGTCACCCAGTCGCCGATGCGCACGCCCAGGCGCTCGATCTCGTCCATGTTATGCAGTGTGGCCCGGCTCACGGTGGTGCCGCCGATGGGGACCGGCGTAAGCCACGCGACCGGCGTGAGTTTTCCGGTGCGTCCCACCTGGGGAACGATGTCCTCGATCCTGGTAACGCCGGCACGCGCGGCGTACTTGTAGGCGATGGCCCAACGCGGCGCCTTGCCGGTGTAGCCCAACTCCTCCCACAAGCGCGTGTCGTTGACCTTGACCACGACCCCGTCGATCTCGTAGCCGAGCTCCTCGCGCTTCGGCTCCAGCTCTCCGACCAGCTTCCAGACCTCGTCGATGCTCTTCGCCAGGCGCCACAGCGGGTTGACTTTGAAGCCCGCGATCTTCAGGGCTTCGAGCGAGCGCGAATGTTCCGGGAAGCAGGTGCGTCCGTCCACCAGCAGGAAATAGGAGTACAGGTCCAGCCGCCGCGAGGCAGTGACATTGGGATCGAGCACGCGCACCGCGCCGGCGGCAGCGTTCCGAGGATTTGCGAACTTTGACAGGTTCTGCCGCTCGCGCTCCTCGTTCATGCGGCCAAAGGCCGCGATCGGCATGATGACCTCGCCGCGCACCTCGAACGTGGGCGGCAGCCCCGCCTTCTGCAGCGTGGCCGCCGGGATGGAGAGGGGGACGGAGCGGATGGTCCGGAGGTTCGCAGTCACGTCCTCGCCGATGGCGCCATCGCCACGGGTGAGGCCCAGCACGAACTCGCTGCGGCCGCGCCCACTCTTGCCCTCCTCGTAGCGCAGCGCCATGGAAAGACCGTCGAGCTTCAGCTCGCAGACGTACTCCACCTGCTTGCGCCCGCTGAGCTCGTGGACGCGACGGTCCCACGCCCGCAGCTCCTCTTCGTCATAAGCGTTGTCGAGCGAGAGCATGGGGCGCGAGTGCTGGACCTTGATGAAGCCCTCGCGCGGCTTGCCGCCCACGCGCTGGCTCGGCGAGTCGGGTGTCACCAGTTCGGGGTGTTCCGCCTCCATCCGCTTGAGCTCCTGCATCAGCCGGTCGAACTCGGCGTCGGAGATCTCCGGGTCGTCGAGGACGTAGTAGCGATGCTCGTGGTAACGGATCTGGTCGCGCAGCTTGTCGATCTTCTTCTGCACGTCCCTGGGCGCGGACATGTCCCGATTATATTTGCCCGTGCACATCCGGCAACTTGACGTTGGCCTCAGTTCGGCTATAGTTTTCGGCGCTCGATTCGGGCTCATTCCAAGCGGTTCAAATGAGGAGAAGAGGTGCGTCAATGAAGAAGCTGTTTCTCGCAGTCTTGATCTTGGGATTCGCTTCCTTGTGGGGCTTCGCGCAGGAGAAGAAGGCTGACAAGAAGGGCGAGATGAAGCACGAACACGCCGCCATGGAGAACAAGGGCGGTCCGCCGCCGGCGGCAAAACCAGGACCGGAGATCACAAAACTGATCAAGATGTTCTCGGGGAGCTGGACAGCGGAGGAGAAGGTCGAGCCTAATCCGATGGCCCCAAAGGGCGCCACAGGCAAGGCCACGGCAACCTTCAAGCCCGGTCCCGGAGGACTGTCGCTGATCGAGGAATACGATTCGCCGCACGGCTCCATGGGACCGTTCCGCGGCCACGGCGTTACCTGGTGGGATGCCAAGGCCGGCGCATTCAAGGGGACTTGGTGCGACACCATGATGACCGAGTGCATGGTGAGCAGCATGAAGTGGCAGGGCGACAAGCTCGTGGGTGACCCCTATCCGATGGACCAGGGCGGGCAAAAGATGGTGATGACCAGCGCATATACCGACATCAAGCCCGACGCCATCACCTTCGAGATGGGCATGGGGCCCACTACAGAACAGGCCAAGAAAGAGATGACCATCGTCTACAAGCGCACCGGCAAGGCGGCAGTTCCGGCAGCGAAGAAGGAAGAAATGCCGGCGAAGAAATAGGAGCAACTCCTTCAGGGGGCCGGGTGCGCCCGGCCCTTTCTTTCCGACGCCGAACTTTGTGCGGCGGCAGGCGTCCTGTAGCATCGAATGTTCGCTGTCATCTTCCTGAACGGAGCGCTCGCCTAGAGCTTGGAACCGATCACCCACTTCCTGACCGGGGCGTGCCTGGCCCGCGCCGGACTGAACCGCACCACGCCGCTGGCCACCACCACCCTGGTGCTGGCCGCGGAAGCCGCCGACATCGACATCCTCTGGCTCGGCAAGGGGCCGGTCTTCTACTTCGGGCATCACCGCGGCATCACCCACACGTTCGTGGGCGCCCCACTGGTCGCCGCGCTGGTGCTGGCGCTTGTCTACGCCCTATGGAGGATCGCACAACAGTTCGCGAAACCGGGGCCGATGGGCTGTGCCGGATGTCCCCCGGGCAACGCACCGCCGGAGCGCCGGCCACGCTGGGGCATGATCTACCTGCTGGCGGTGCTCTCCGGGCTGGTCCATATCCTGCTCGACTACACCAACAGTTACGGCGTGCGGCCGTTCATGCCCTTCAGCTATCGCTGGTACTCGTGGGACATCGTCAACATCTACGATGGCCTGATCTGGGCGGCGCTGCTGCTGGGCCTGCTGGTGCCGGGATTGTTCCGCCTGGTCAACGAGGAGATCGGGTCGCGCAAGAAAGGCCCGCGCGGTCGCGGCGGGGCCATCTTCGCCCTGGTCGCCATCGTCGTGCTCTGGGGGGGCCGCGACTACGAGCACCGCAAGGCGATCCGACTCATGCAATCGACAGAGTATGAAGGCGCGGAAGCGGTCCGCGTCTCCGCCTTCCCTTACGGGCTCAGCCCCTTCAAGTGGCATGGCGTGGCCGAAACCGCGAATCTGTTCGAAATGGTCGTCGTGGACTCGTCCGGGCCGGAGATCGATCCGCAGAGCAAGGCGCGCATCCGCTACAAGCCGGAAGAGACGCCGGCCACCATCGCCGCCAAGAAAACTTACCTCGGACGCGTGTACCTGGATTGGGCGCAGTATCCCCTGACCGAACAGGAGCAGCGTCCCGACGGCACGTACGAGGTCCGGTTCTACGACCTGCGCTACTCCTATCCCGAGCGCGGAAGCGCGCTGCGTTCCGCGGTCATCCTGGACAAGGACCTGCATGAAATCGAGGAACGGTTCGGGAGCAGAGTGCAGAAAGTGAAATGACAGCGCCCTTGGGCGTCATCCTGAGGCGCCTTGGCGCCGAAGGATCTCGCGCGCACAATCCACAAACCCTGCACGCGAGATGCTTCGCGGTTGAACCGCTCAGCATGACGCCAGTTAATGTCGGGATGGAGAACCGCGCTTGACGCATCTCCCCCCGGAATAGAGAATGTTCATCCTGCTGTAGCGAGGTGACCATGCTTGCGTACGTTCTTGTGCTCGCGGTGATCGTGGCCCGCATCGTTTTCCGTCCTTTGGCCTTTGCCCCGGTCGGACCGGCGTTGCTGTTCTTTGGCGCCTACATGCCGCGCAGGTGGATGTGGGTCCCGCTGGCCTTGCTGGCCGCCACCGATGTCTATCTCACCCGCAGCAGTTATGGCTATCCGTTCACGGCGGACATCCTGGTGACCTGGGCGTGGTACGCGCTTGTGCTCTGGGCGGGCGGAGCGCTGCTCAAGGGCAGGGTCCGCCCGTTGCCCGTGGCCGGCGTGACCGTGGCCGCCGCGGTGGCGTTCTTCGCGATCAGCAATTTCGCCGTGTGGGCGGTGTGGAACATGTATCCGAAGACGCTGGGTGGCCTGGCCGCGTGCTACGTGGCCGCCCTTCCGTTCTTCCGCAACCAGTTCGTATCCGACCTGCTCTTCGCCGCAGTGATGTTCGCGGTCCCGCTGGCGCTCCCGGCGCTGCGTCCGGCAGAAGCGAAGGAACGCGCCGCCTAGATCCTGAGGTGGCAAGCGAAGGCACGGCCCCAGGCCGTGCCTTTCGCTTTCTGCGCTGATCAGGAGCGGGAGATGAAGTCGTCGATCCACTGGCGGACGTGGTAGCGCGACTCGTCGGCGTTATCGAAGCGGAAGCCGAAGGCGGTGTCGGCGGGGCGGGTCCAGCAAACCAGCCCGCGGATGCTGACCTCGGCCATCTCGGGGAGCGCGAAGGTGACGGTGGCGTTCTGGCCGCTGGCCACGCCGCTGCCGCCGCTGATGGACATGCCACCACCGCTGATCTCCAGGGAACTCCCGCGCACCTCCCCGCCGGTCTCTAATTTGACCCGCACTTCGGAGACGATGGGCACGCGCACGTAACGGCGGAATTCGTGGAGGACCAGCAGATGGGTGGCGCGCACCACCTTGAGCGCGTTCTGCCGCTCGATGGGCCAGTCAACCACGGCATTGACCGAATAGCGGGAGAAGCGCAGCGCCTCCTGCGCCGTCTTGCAGACACCGTAGATGACGACGCGGAAATTGGACCGCGACGTCCGCACTGCTTCCAGGACGGGCTCCGCCTCGTCGTCCAACCGCACCACGCAGGCATCGAATTTCTCCCGGCTGAGGCGGCCGATCTCGTCGCCAGCCACGGCCACGCTCTGGATGCCGAACTGCTTGAAGCAATCGGCCAGGATCGCGCCGCCGGCGTGACTCAACCCGATGATGGCCACCCGCGCCAGCGCCTTCTGCGCGACCGATGCCGTGCTTACCCGTGCCGGCTTGGAGGTCATGGTCCCGTATTCTCCGTTGTCATCACGAACTTCGCAACTCTCATCACACCGAGGCCCTGGCCGGGGCCTGCTGGACACGGTCGCCGCCGGACTGTTTCGAGGAATAGAGGGCGGCATCGGCCGCCTGCACCAGCTCGTCGCGCGTCCGTCCGTGGCGCGGGAACTCGGCCACGCCGGCGCTGAAGGTCACCGGCCGCGGGATTCCCGGAAAGGGAAACCCGGCGACGATCTGGCGCAGTTTCTCCGCCACGGCCCGGGCGTTCTCCCCGTTGGTCTCCGGCAGCAGCACGGCGAATTCTTCGCCGCCGAAGCGGCACAGCACGTCGGGCTTGCGCAGATGCTGCTCGAACAGGCGCGAGATCTGCTTGAGCACTTCGTCCCCCAGCAGGTGGCCGAACTCGTCGTTGATGCGCTTGAAGTGGTCGACGTCCATCATGATGACCGACAGGCTCAGCTGATAGCGGTTGGCGCGCTCGATCTCCTGCATCATGCGCAGCTCGAAGAAGCGGCGGTTAAAAATGCCGGTGAGCCCATCCAAATATGCCATCTGGCGGACCCGCTCGTAGTAGTGGGCGTTCTGGATGGCGGTGGCGCACATGTCGGCCACCGATTCCAGGGTCGGCACGTCTTCCTCCGGGAAAGCGCCGACGGTGGCGCTGTCCAGCGCCAGCACCCCGAGGGTCTCGCCGAAAGCGATGAGCGGGATGCACATCTCGGAGGCGGTCTCCTTCACCCCCGGCACATAGCCGATCACGACCGAAACGTCGTTCTCTACCACCGTCTTGCCGGTCAGCAGGGCGCGCCCGCACAGCCCGGCTCCCGGGGGAAGGATGCTGCCGATGGGCATGACCGGGGTCAGGTTGCCGGCGTGGGCCCGCACCGCAAGCCTGTCCTGCTCCTTGAGCAGGATGGCGACCTGGTCCACGTCGAAAGACTGCACGATCACCCGGCACACCTTCTCCATCAGCTCGCTGAGTTCGAGCACGGCGGTGGATTGCCGCGCGATCGCGTTGACCGCCTCCAATTGCGACGCCTTGCGCTGTTCGAGGGTGTAGAGCTCGGCATTCTGCAAAGCGATGGAAGCCTGGGTGGAGAACAGGGTGAGCAGATCGATGGTCTCCTGGTCGAAAGCGTCGAGTTTGTCGCTCTGGCAGTCCAGGACACCCACGACTTCCTCGCGCACCATCAGGGGTATGGCCAGTTCGGATCGGGTGGCGGGATTGTTGGCAATGTAGCGTGGGTCCTTGCTGACGTCTGCGGCGTAGATCGGCCGCTTCAGCTTCCCGGCGTTGCCGATCATCCCTTTGCCCAGCGGAATGCGCACCTGCTTGTGCGCCGGGTCCCACTCCACCTGGGCACGCACGTAGAACTCCTGCTTTTGCCGGTCGAGGAGCAGGATGGCGGCGTTCCCCAAGTGGAAGTAGTCGCGCAGGATATCCAGGATCTTCGCAAGCACCTCGTCCAGGTCGAAGGTGGAGAGCACAGCCTGGCTGGCGTCGTAGAGTATGGCGATCTTTTGCATGGATGCTGCGACGATGCGGACGGCGGGAGGATTCTACAGCGGAACCGCCGCATCCCGGCAAGTTCCTTTGGTCACAAGCGCCGGCCGGGGCCGTCCATCTTGCGGGAACGCCGCCGCCGGAACAGCTCGATCAGCCCGTAGGCCACCAGGCAGAACCATAGATCGACGGCCAGCCCGAGGTCGAGCCGCCCGGGCGCATGCCGCGCGGCCGGCGGGAGCTGCGGCATCAGCAGGAAGTAAAGGGCATTGCCCGCGAGCACCGCAACCAGCGATTTCCAGAAATTGCGCAATACCCTAAGAGACACCGCGCGGCGCTGTTTTGTTGCCCGTGCGTCGCGGTGCCTCTGCATTGTCCTTGAAACTTGGGACTCGACACTTGAAACTGGGGCTTCATGCTCGAGCTCTCGACTCCCGTCCAATACGTGAAGGGGATCGGCCCGCGCATCGCCGAGGCGCTGGCCGCCAAAGGCATCTCGACCGTCGAGGATTTGCTCTACTATCTGCCCTTCCGTTACGAAGACCGGCTGAACCCGCGCGGGATCGCGGAGCTCCGGCCGGGCGAGATGGCCACCATCATCGCCGAGGTCCGGACCTTCGGGCTCTTCTATGCCCGCAACGCGCGCTTCTGGATCGCCAATCTTACCGTCGGGCAGGGACGCGACGCGCTCACCTGCATCTGGTTCCGCGCCGAGTACCTGCGCGACCGCTTCAAGCCCGGGCAACTGGTGGCGCTCTACGGCAAGGTCGAACAGAAAAAGAAGGGCCGCGGCCTGCAGATCGTGCAGCCCCAGTTCGAGATCATCGGCGAGCCGCCGGGGCCGGGCGAAGAGCCCGACCCGGAGGAACTGGCGGCGCAATCGCTCGAGGTGGGTCGCATCGTGCCCATCTACGAAGCCATCGGCAAGCTGACCACGCGCTGGTTCCGGCGTGTGGTCCACGGGGCGCTGGCGGCCCTGGCGCCGGAGGTGCCGGACGGCCTGCCGCCGGCCATCATCGCGCGCCACCGCCTGGCGCCGCGCCGCCAGGCATTCCAGGGCGTGCATTTCCCCGAGGCGGGCGAAGCGTTCGCCGACTTGCAGAATGCGCGCACGCCCGCCCACCAGCGGCTCATCTACGAGGAGCTGTTCTTCCTGGAGGTCGGGCTGGAGCTCAAGCGCCGGCGCCTGCGCCAGCAGCCCGGGATCTCTTTCCAGCTGAACGAGAAGGTGCGGGAAGCGATCAAGAAGGTCCTTCCGTTCCATCCCACCAACGCGCAGAAGAAGGTGCTGCGCGAGATCGCCGAAGACATGGCGCGTCCTTCGCCCATGCGCCGCCTGCTGCAGGGCGACGTTGGCTCAGGCAAGACCATCGTCGCGCTCGAGGCGGCCATCATCGCCATCGAAAACGGCTACCAGGCGGCGCTCATGGCGCCCACCGAGATCCTCGCCGCCCAGCACTACATCTCCGCGCGGCAGATCCTCGAGAACGCCGGCTACCGCATGGTCCTGCTGAGCGGCTCGATGGAGGACGACCGCAAGCGCGACACCCGCCGCCACATCGCGCGCGGTGACGTCCACCTCGTCATCGGCACCCACGCGCTCATCCAGGAGAAGGTGGACTTCGCCAAGCTTGGGCTGGTGATCGTGGACGAGCAGCACCGCTTCGGCGTCATGCAGCGCTTCAAGCTGATGAAGAAAGGCGAGCTCGATCCCGACGTGCTGGTGATGACCGCCACTCCCATCCCGCGTACGCTGGCGCTCACCCTCTACGGCGACCTCGATGTCAGCGTGCTCGACGAGCTCCCGCCGGGCCGCACTCCCATCGTCACCCGGCGGGTCACCGACGAGCGCGCCGGTGAGGTATGGGACTTCGCCCGCAAGCAGGTGGCCAGGGGCCGGCAGGCATTCGTGGTCTATCCGGTCATCGAGGAGTCGAAGCAGGACGAGCCGGCGCTGGTGCTGCAGCCCGACCTACTCGAGGTGAAGCCTGCCGCCGAGCTCAAGGCCGCGGTGAAGATGTACGACGAGCTGCGCAAGAAAGTCTTTCCCGACTTGCGCGTCGGGCTGCTGCACGGGCGCCTGGATCCCGAGGAGAAGGAGCGCGTGATGGCGCAGTTCAAGAAAGGCGAGATCGACGTGCTGGTCTCGACCACCGTCATCGAGGTCGGAGTGGACGTTCCCAACGCCAGCGTCATGGTGGTGGAGCACGCGGAGCGCTTCGGGCTGGCGCAGTTGCACCAGCTTCGTGGGCGCATCGGCCGCGGCGCCGCCCGGTCCTATTGCATCCTGATGACCGGCCCGAAGGTCTCGCCCGAGGGCGAGCGGCGCCTCGACACCATGGTGCGCACCACCGACGGCTTCGAGATCGCCGAGGTCGATCTGGCGCTGCGCGGCCCCGGCGAACTGGCCGGGACTCGCCAGGCCGGCATGCCCGAGTTCCGCATCGCCAACCTGGTCCGCGACCGCGAGCTGTTGGAGCTCGCCAAGCGCGACGCCGCCGCCCTGGTCAACGGCTCCGACCCGCAGATCTCCGCCGACGACAAGGCCCGCGCCATGGCCCACCTCAAGGCCCATTGGCAGCGGCGCTATGGTCTGGTCGAAGTCGGGTAAACTAGGCCGCACGTGAAGGCTCCGACGAAAGCCGATCTCTACCGCAAGCTGCC
>DATKKJ010000103.1 GCA_035543055.1 Terriglobales bacterium
GGGCATCTCCAAGCACATCGGGGCGAAGTTCGTGCAGGAGGTGAACGCGGTCTCGCTGGCGGTGGAGAAGCTGTACCCGGAATGCGGCTCGGTGATCGAGCTCGGCGGCCAGGACGCGAAGATCATCATCTTCAAGGAAGATCCCGAGACCGGCAAGAAGAAGAAGCTGCCCTCGATGAACGACAAGTGCGCGGGCGGCACCGGCGCGGTCATCGACAAGATCAACGCCAAGCTGCGTATCCCCTCCGAGCAGCTCTGCCAGATGGGCTACGAAGGCCTGAAGCTGCACCCGGTGGCGGGCAAGTGCGGGGTCTTCGCCGAGACCGACATCAACGGCCTGCAGAAACAGGGCGTTCCGCCTGACGAGCTGATGGCGTCGCTCTTCGAGTCCATCATCCAGCAGAACCTGTCGGTGCTGACGCGGGGCAACACTCTGCGCCCGACCGTGCTCCTGCTGGGCGGCCCCAATTGCTACATCAAGGGAATGCGCGATTGCTGGAAGCACAACATCCCCAAGATCTGGGAAGAGCGCAATTACCCGCTGCCCGAAGGCGTCGATCCCAAGTCCCTGATCAAGACTCCCGACAACGCGCAGTACTTCGCGTGCATCGGCGCGGTGGAGTTCGGCAAGGCGGAAGACCCGGGCATCGGCCTGTACCAGGGCTATGCCAAGCTGGAGTGGTACATCACCGAAGGCCGGAATCTGGAGAAGGCGAAGAAGGGAACCGCCCAGGCGCTGGCGAAAGATCCCGACGAACTCGCCGCCTTCAAGCAGAAGTACACCAAGAAGAAGTTCACGCCCACAACGTTCCAGCCGGGACAGGTCGTCGAAGGCTTCCTCGGCATCGACGGCGGCTCCACTTCCACCAAGGCCGTGCTGGTGGACAAGGACCGCAACATCCTCTGCAAGACCTATCAGCTCTCGCGCGGCAACCCCATCGAGGACACGCAGGAGGTGGTGGCCAAGGTCACCAAGCAGGTCAGCGACCAGGGCGCGACCCTGAAGGTCATGGGGGTGGGCACTACCGGCTACGCCAAGGACATCCTGAAGGATGCCATCGGCGCCGACGTGGCGCTGGTGGAGACCGTGGCCCACACCCAGGCGGCGCTCCACTTCTATCCCGACGCAGATGTGATCTGCGACGTAGGCGGACAGGACATCAAGATCATCATCCTGAAGGACGGCCGGGTGAAGGACTTCAAGCTCAACACCCAGTGCTCGGCGGGCAACGGGTACTTCCTGCAGGGCACCTGCGAGGGCTTCGGCTTCAAGGTCGAGGAGTTTGCCGACATCGCGTTCAACGCGAAGGGCTTCCCGCAGTTCGGCTACGGCTGCGCGGTGTTCATGCAGTCCGACATCGTGGACTTCCAGCGGCAGGGCTGGAAGCCGGAAGAGATCATGGCCGGGCTGTGCAACGTGCTGCCCAAGAACATCTGGCTGTACGTGTCGCAGATCCCCAACCTGTCGGCGATCGGCAGAAAATTCGTGCTCCAGGGCGGCACGCAGCACAACCTGGCGGCGGTGAAATCGCAGGTGGACTTCATCGAGTCGCGCTTCAAGGGCAAAGACGTACAGCCCGAGGTCATCGTCCACCAGCACTGCGGCGAAGCCGGCGCCATCGGCTGCGCCTTCGAGGCGGTGCGCCTGTGGGAGAACGGCAAGACGACGGAATTCGTCGGCCTGGACAATGTCGCGTCCATCACCTTCACCACCACCCGCAACGAAGACACGCGCTGCTACTTCTGCAAGAACAAGTGCCTGCGCACCTTTATCGACGTGCGCACGGCGGTGCCGAACCCCAATTACAAGGGCCCGGCCAAGACCAAGGTACCGCTGGCCGAAGGCGCGCAACGCCTGATCATCGCCACCTGCGAAAAGGGCACGGTGGAGAACGTCGAGGAGATGCGCGTCATCAAGGGCAACATCGACGCCATCAAGAAGGAGAACCCGAACCTGGTGGAGATCGCGGCCAAGGCGGCGTTCAAGAGCTATGAGCCACCGAGCGTGGCCGACCCGCTGCCCAAGCTGCAGATCACGGCGGCGCAGAAGAAGCGCGCCGAACTCATGAGGAAGCGCGCCGAGCTGAAGATCGGCATGCCGCGCGCCCTCAACATGTACAGCTGCGGGCCGTTCTTCACCGCGTACTTCGAGTCGCTGGGACTGAAGTCGGAGAACCTGCACTGGTCGGAGTACACCAACGAGCAGCTCTACAAGGAAGGCGCCAAGCGCGGCGCCATCGACCCCTGCTTCCCGTCCAAGGTCGGCATCCCGCACGTGCACAACCTGCTGTATGCGGTGCACCCCAAGAAGCAGCTCGACATCATCTTCTTCCCCATGATCGACGCGCTGCCCACGTTCCTGGTGAACACCCAGTCCAGCCGCGCCTGCCCCACGGTCACGGCCACGCCGGCCTCGGTCAAGGCTGCCTTCACCAAGGAAGGGAACCTGTTCGCCGAGAAGGGCGTGATCTGGAAGGACACGCTGACTTGCTTGGACAACGAGAAAGTCCTGCATCGCCAGATGTACGACGACTGGAAGGACATCCTCGGACTGAGCGAAGACGAGAACTACCGCGCCTGCCTGGAAGGCCTGGCGGCGATGAAGAAGTTCGATAACGACGTCATGCGCGCCCAGGCCCGCGAGGTGCTGAAGCGCCTGGAGGCCGAGGACAAGCTGGGCATCGTGCTGCTGGGACGCCCGTACCACAATGACCCCGGCATCAACCACGAGATCCTGGAGGAGTTCCAGAAGCTGGGCTACCCGGTGTTTTCGCAGGATTCGCTGCCCATCGACGACGAGATCGTCTGGCGGCTGTTCGGCGACGAGGTGAAGGCGGGCGTCATCCAGCACCCGCTCGACGTCTCCGACGCCTGGAAGAACTCGTACTCCGAGAACACCACGCGCAAGGTCTGGGCGGCGAAGTACGTGGCGCGGCATCCCAACCTGGTCGCCCTGGAGCTCTCGAGCTTCAAGTGCGGCCACGACGCTCCCATCTACACCGTGATCGAGGAGATCGTCGAGCACTCGGGCACGCCCTACTTCTGCTTCAAGGACATCGACGAGAACAAACCGACCGGTTCCATCAAGATCCGGGTGGAGACCATCGGCTACTTCCTGAAGCGTTACCGCGAGGACATGGTGCGCAACAAGCAGAAGCACCTGTCCATCGAAGAGCAGCTCAAGAGGTTCGAGGAGCAGTTGCGGGCCGAGCTCGCGGTCGCCGCCAAGTACAAGGACGTGGAGCGGCCCGCTGTTGACGCTTTAGTGAACATCGCTCCGCCGCCGGTGGAAAGCGGCGAGATGGCGCACCTGAGCGGCGACTAAACAATTTGCAACCCGACGGCCACCAGGCCCATCCGTAAGGGTGGGCCTGTTTGTTCTGACAGCTGTTACCGGTGGTTACCGGGGTTACCTTGTGGCCGGGATAGCCGGGCGTAGGATTGAAGGCAGCGGGTCAGGCATCCAACGGCTCTCAAGTTGATTCTTACCCTTTGCAGCGACTGGCCTTCTTTTTAGGTGAGGCATGATGGATATCTCGACCGTATCGAACCTGAACGCATGGAGCGTGCTGCTGGCCCTCTGGATCCCGCTCGCCGGCTGGACTCTCGCCATGCTGGGCGAGGACGACGAAGCCGAAGGCTGAGTCCGCCCGGTCCCCCGGGCATTCACCCGCCTGTCCGCCCTTCACCTGTCTGCTAAAATGACTTCGCACTCCGCGTGGGGTCTGTCCGCATGTTGATGGAAGCCGA
>DATKKJ010000104.1 GCA_035543055.1 Terriglobales bacterium
GAGGCATCACCGAGATGTCCGGCGCCCCGGAGAGCGCTCGTCACATCACCGACTCCCTTGACGCCGTGGGCAACACCACCAAGGCGCTCACCAAGGGCTACGCCATCGGCTCGGCCGCGCTGGCGGCCTTCCTGCTGTTCAGCGCCTACCTCGACAAGGTGGAACTCATCCGGCGTGTACTCGGGCGACCGGCGGCCGAGGTGGCGGCCTCGCACACCGTCGACCTGGGGAAAACCACCGTGTTCGTCGGTGCCATGATTGGCACGATGCTGGTCTTCCTCTTCAGCTCGCTGGCCCTGCGCGCCGTCAGCAAAACCGCAGAAGGCATCATCGAAGAAGTACGGCGCCAGTTCCGCGAGATCCCCGGCCTTCTGCAGGGGCAGGGGCGCGCCGACTACGCCCGCGCCGTGGACATCACCACGCGTGGGGCCTTGCGCGCCATGATCGCACCGGGCGTGCTGGCGGTGAGCGTGCCGATCATCGCCGGCGTGCTGCTCGGGGCCGAGGCGGAAGCCGCCCTGCTGATGGTCGGCACCATCAGCGGCATCGTGCTCGCCAGTGTGATGAACAACGGTGGTGGCGCGTGGGACAACGCCAAGAAGTACATCGAGGCGCACGGGGTGCGCAACGACCAGGGACAACTCGAAAGCAAGGGCAGCGAGGCGCACAAGGCAGCGGTCGTCGGCGACACGGTCGGTGATCCGTTCAAGGACACCGCTGGCCCATCACTGCACGTACTGATCAAGTTGCTCTCCACGATCACACTGGTCCTTGCCGCTCTCTTCATCTGAGCGCTACCGGAGCAGTCTCGAGGACGTATCATTGCGATTCATGGCAACAGCCTGCGGGCGCTGGGCCGGTGGCCGGGGCAAACCTGGAAAGGCCCAGCTGGCGCCCGGCTGGCCTTGTGGAACAAACCAAACACGGGAGGGGTATCATGGCAAACCGGAACTTCGTTTTCGCGTTCGAAGCAGGGGACGGCAAGAACAAGATGCTTCTGGGCGGCAAGGGCGCCAATCTTTGCGAGATGACCCAGATCGGGCTCAATGTTCCGCCGGGATTCGTCATCACCACCGAGGCTTGTCTCGCGTACCTGGAGAACAATCGCCTGCCCGATGGGCTCATGGACGAAGTGCGGGCTCACGTGAAGGCCTTGGAGAAGCAGACGGGCAAGGGCTTCGGCAGTCCCGTCAACCCGCTGCTCGTGTCGGTGCGCTCCGGCTCGGCCATGTCCATGCCAGGGATGATGGACACCATCCTCAACCTCGGGCTCAACCCGGACACGCTGAATGGGCTGATCGCGGCGACCGGGAACCCGCGCTTTGCCTATGACGCCTACCGCCGCTTCGTCCAGCTCTACGGGAAAATCGCGCTGGGCGTGCCCGACGAGCTGTTTGACGCAGCTATGAACGCGGCCAAGCGCCGGCACGGCGCAGCGCAGGACGTGGACTTGTCCGCCGAGAATCTCAAGGAACTGGCGGACGAGTTCGCCGCCATCGTCGCCAGGCACACCGGGCAGTCGTTTCCCAACGACCCCTGGAAGCAGCTCGAGATCGCGATCGGCGCGGTGTTCCGCTCCTGGATGGGCAAGCGCGCCGTGGACTACCGCAAGCAGTTCAAGATCACCCCGGAGATGGCGAACGGTACCGCGGTCAATGTCTGCACCATGGTGTTCGGCAACCTGGGCCAGGACTCCGCCACCGGGGTGGGCTTCACCCGCAACCCGGGCACTGGCGAGAACCTGATCTACGGCGAATACCTGGTGAACGCCCAAGGCGAGGACGTGGTCGCCGGCATCCGCACGCCCAAGCCGATTGCCGCCATGGAAACGGAGATGCCCGAGCTGTACCGGGAGCTCATGGAGCTGCGCCACCGGCTCGAGTCGCACTACCAGGAAGTGCAGGATTTCGAGTTTACCATTGAGCGCGGCCGGCTCTTCTGCCTGCAGACGCGAAACGGGAAGATGAACGCCCACGCTATGGTGATCAGCTCGGTGGAGATGTTCCACGAAGGGATCCTCACCAAGGAGCAGGCGCTCACCCGCATCCAGCCCGCGCTGCTCGAGCAGCTCATGGTGCCCACACTCGATCCCGCCTTCCGCGCGGAGCCGCTGGCCCAGGGGCTGGCCGCCTCGCCGGGCGCCTGCTCAGGCAAGATCGTGTTCGATGCCGACACCGCCGCGCTGCGCGGCAAGCTGGGCGAGAAGGTCATCCTGGTGCGCGAGGAGACCAAGCCGGAGGATATCCACGGCTTCTTCGCCGCCCAGGGCATCCTCACCTCCCGCGGCGGCAAGACCTCGCACGCGGCGGTGGTGGCGCGCGGCATGGGCAAGCCCTGCGTGTCGGGCTGCGAGGCGATCCAGATCGACGTGCGCGAGCGCCGCGCCAGGGTGGGCGACACGACCTTCGCTGAAAGCGACGTCATCACCATCGACGGCTCCAGCGGCAAGGTCTATCCGGGGCAGATCCCGACCGTGGAGGCACATGTCTTCGCCGAACTCGGCGAAATCCTGTCCTGGGCGGACGAGGCGTCGCGGCTCAAAGTGTTCGCCAATGCCGACACGCCGCACGACGCCGCGCGCGCCCGGCGCTACGGCGCGAGGGGGATCGGCCTGTGCCGCACCGAGCGCATGTTCAACGAGCCCGATCGGCTGCCCATCGTGCAGGAGATGATCCTGGCCGAGAGCCCGGAACAGCGGCGCGCTGCCCTCGACCGGTTGCTGCCGATCCAGCGCGCAGACTTCAAGGGCATCTTCAAGGAGATGCAAGGGCTTCCGGTGACCGTACGCCTGCTCGATCCCCCGATCCACGAGTTCCTGCCGACCGCCGCTCAGCTCGAGTTCGAGATCAACCACCTGCGTCACCTGAGACGCGCCGTGCGCAGGATGGAAGAATTGCCCGAAACCCTGAAGATGCTCGACCCGGACCTGCACAAGGAATACGTCACCAGCCTGGAGCGGCTGCACGGGGCGCTCAACACCTACCACAGCGCACACCGCGACGACGACCTGCTCGCCCACAAGCAGGCGATGCTGAGGAAGGTCCACGCGCTGTCGGAAGTGAACCCCATGCTCGGCCACCGCGGCGTGCGCCTCGGCATCACCTATCCCGAGATCTACGAGATGCAGATCCGGGCGGTCCTCGAAGCCACCGTCGAGTCCGTCAAGGAAGGCGTGGAGGTGCACCCGGAGATCATGGTGCCGCAGGTGTGCACGGTGGAGGAGCTGAAACGGGTGAAGAGCATGGTGGACGCCATCCAGCAGGACGTGGAGGCCCGCTGCGGAGTGAAGCTCACGTTCGAATTCGGCACCATGGTCGAAGTGGTTCGCGCCTGTATGCGCGCGGGGCGCCTGGCAGAAGTGGCGGAGTTCTTCTCTTTCGGCACCAACGATCTCACCCAGGCCACCTTCTCGTTCTCGCGCGAGGACGCGGAGAACAAGTTCCTGCCGATGTACAACGAGACCAGGATCCTGCGCGACAACCCGTTCGAGGTGCTGGACGTGAAGGGCGTGGGACGCCTCATGCAGCTCGCCGTGCAATGGGGACGCGAGACCCGCCCCGACCTCACGATCGGCATCTGCGGCGAGCACGGCGGGCACCCGGAATCCATCCGCCTGTGCCACTATCTCGGCCTCGACTACGTCTCCTGCTCCGCCCCGCGGGTGCCGATCGCGCGCCTGGCCGCCGCCCACGCCAAGCTCAAGGAGAAGGGATACGACGAGCGGATGTTCGTGTAGGGACACCGCCTCGCTTCAAGGACCTCTTCTTTGTCCCTGTTTGGCAACGGCTTCCTAGAGAGACGTCCGGTCAAGGTCTCGAACTTGAGAAAGCGATCCATTTCGCAGATCGCCGCACGAGGATTCCCGGCGGGTTTTCAATCCACCGCGCGGTGAGCCCCGTTATGGAACCGCGGTTGCATATCCACATCGGCGACGCAGGTCGCAGTCAGGTGCGAGAGGTTGCGGTTGTCATCGGCCATCGTACCGTGTGCCCTGCGGACACCGCGTAGAACTCCGCGCGTAGTGTTCCGAGCTAGTGTTGCGGGGTGATCCGGTGCTTAATCGCAAGAAGGGAGGTCGACGACCATGGCAATCCATGTAGGCATCAATGGCTTCGGTCGAATCGGGCGTCTGGTCTTCCAGGCGCTCTGTGACCAGGGACGCCTTGGCAAGGACATACGCGTCCTCGGTGTCGTCGACGTCAGTACCGACGCCGACTACTTCGCGTACCAGATGAAGTACGACTCGGTCCACGGCCGCTTCAAGCATCCCGTCGCCACCACGAAGAGTAGTCCATCCGTCGAGGCTAACGACGTCCTCGTCGTCGGCGGTGAGGAGGTGCAGTGCATCTTGGCGGCGAAGGAACCCAGCCAGCTGCCCTGGAAGGCGCTGCAGGTCGACTACGTTATCGAGTCGACGGGCCTGTTCACCGATGCCGCGAAGGCCAAGGGCCATCTGGCAGCGGGAGCGAAGAAGGTCATCATCTCGGCGCCCGGCAAAGGCGACGTCAAGACGCTGGTGATGGGTGTCAACGAGGGCGAGTACGAC
>DATKKJ010000105.1 GCA_035543055.1 Terriglobales bacterium
GGCCAGCGGCCGCGGGCGACGAGCTCGCGGTTCAGCTCGACCGCGACCCGGTCGCCCTTGATGCCGAGCGCCTCGACCAGCGCGGCCAGGCTGGCCAGTTCGCCGAAGCTGCGCTCTTCCCCGTTGATGATGAGCCGCATAGCGCCATGATATCGCGAGCAAGATTCGGAGAGCCGCCGGTTGACCAAAGCAGGTAAACTTACGTCCATTCAGGGGGTCGGTATGAATCGAAGCGTCCGAATCGGGGTTGTGGGCGATTACCGTGCGGACAACCGCACCCATGTGGCCACCACCAACGGCCTGCGGCATGCCGCACGTGTGGCCGGGGTCTCGCCCGAGCTGGAGTGGATCCACACCTCGCGGATCAAGCCTGATGCGCCCGCCGACGCGCTGCGGGCCCTGGAGGGCATCTTCATCGCGCCCGGCAGCCCTTACGCCAGCATGGACGGCGCGCTGGCGGCCATCCGCTTCGCCCGCGAGCAAGGCGCTCCCCTGGGCGCCACTTGAGGGGGCTTCCAACACGTCGTGTTGGAATACGGACGAAACGTGATGGGCATCGGCGACGCCGATTCGCAGGAGCACGGCTCGGCCTCGCAGAACCTGATGGTGACCGCCTGCTCCCTGCCGCAGCGCGAGCCGGGCGCCGCCTACGTCGACCGCCACGAGCCGGTCGCCATCAAGCCCGGGTCGCTGGCAGCCCGCATCTTCAAGCGCGAGTCCACCAGCGAGGAATACCTCTGCAACTACGAGTTCAACCGCGAGTACCAGGAGCGGGTGGACGCCGCCGGGCTCAAGGTGACGGGCTTCGACGAGCGCGGCGTGGGCCGCATCGTCGAACTGCCCGAGCACCGCTTCTTCGTGGCCACGCTGTTCCTGCCGCAGCTCACGTCCAGCGACGCCCGGCCCCACCCGTACCTGGTTGCCTTCGTGGAGGCGGCCAGCCATTACAAACCCAAGAGTTCGGGCGCAAGAATCGGATAGCGGTCCCGGCCATCCAATCCGTATTCTGCGGACATGGCGAATGCGATTGCGATAGCCGATTTTCAGATGCCTCTGATGTCCAACGACGATCCCCGCTGGGCCGCGGTGCTGGCGCATGACCGCAAGCAGGACGGCCGCTTCTTTTATGCCGTGCGCACCACCGGCGTGTACTGCCGGCCGTCGTGCCCGTCGCGCCGCCCGCGGCGCGACAACGTGCGCTTCTTCGCGACGGCGGAAGAAGCCGAGCGCGCCGGCTTCCGGCCCTGCCTGCGCTGCCAGCCGCTGGCGGTCCGTCCCGGAGACGCCCGCGCCGCCTCGGTGGAGCGGATCTGCCGTTACATCGAGGAGCACCTGGACGAACCGGTGAGGCTGGGCGCGCTCGGACGCCGCTTCGGCATGAGCCCCTTCCACTTGCAACGGACTTTCAAGTCGGTGCTCGGCATCACTCCGCGGGAGTATGCCGAGACTTGCCGCATGCGCTCGCTGAAGAACGGGCTCCACTCCGGACGCAACGTGACCGAGGCCATGCACGAAGCCGGCTACGGCTCGACCAGCCGCCTTTACGAGAAGACCGACGGCCAGCTTGGCATGACCCCCAGCCTGTATCGCTTGGGCGCGAACAAGATCACCATTCGCTACGCTACGGTGAATTCGCCGTTGGGCCGGCTGCTGGTGGCAGCGACCGACAAGGGCATCTGCTCCATCGCCTTCGGCGATTCGGAAGCGAGCCTGCTGAAGGGGCTGCGCAAGGAGTATCCGAAGGCCCAGTTCAAGCGCGCGGAAGTCGTGCTCCACCGCTGGATCGGCGCGTTGCTGCAGCAGATGTATGGTGAGCCCGCCGACACCCCGTTGCCGCTCGATATCCGGGCTACCGCCTTCCAGCGCAGGGTGTGGCAACACCTGCGATCCATCCCCTTTGGCAGCACCCGGAGCTACTCCGAAGTCGCCCGCGACATCGGTGAACCCAGCGCCACCCGGGCCGTGGCCCGGGCCTGCGCGACCAATCCCGTGGCCATTGCCATCCCCTGCCATCGCGTGGTGCGCAGTGACGGAGGCCTGGGCGGATATCGCTGGGGGATTGAGCGCAAGAAGCAACTGCTGGAGCGCGAGGCCGAAGCCAGGAGCTAGCCGCCGGCCGAGGAACCCTTCTTCATACGGAACTTGCGGGTAGCAGACTTGTCGCCGTAGCTCGCCTGGATGATCACGGCGCCGTCTTTTAGCCCGTGCTCGTCCAGGGTCACCCCGAGCTCGAGGGCGCCGCTCGCATCGGTCGTCCCCCGGGCAGCCAGATCGGCTTCCTGCGGCAGGAACGGGCGGGAGCGGACGACGGCGCCGGCGATCGGAGTTCCGTTGTCTGCGACCGTGAACTTCATGGTCACGGTCCTGCCTTCCAGGACCACATCGGGGTTGGTCCAGCGCAGCGACAGCCCGCGCCCGTCCACGTCCTGAATCTCGTTTTTCATGTCGATGATGCCCTCAACCTTGCCTTCCTTGACGGCATCCAGTACCAGACGGTGCTGTGCCTTGAGCATCTCGTGCATGTTCTCTTCGGAGAAGCCGGGACGGGTGACGTGGTGGGCGTAAGAGGCGGCGCGCTTGCCGATGCAGTGTCCTTTCACGAATACCTGGGTCTGGAGCAGGAGGTCGTTGGCCCGCGCCTCACTCTGCACGTGGTACACGGTGTCGCCGTATTTCACGTCGGTGTTGAAGCCGAAGATCATCTGCCTCGACCGGGCACGAGCAGCTTGACACCCTCGTGACCGAAAACTATAGTCGAATGTTTTGTAACTCGTTGTTGGCGCGCATTATACATCCCTTTCTATGCCCGACAATTACTTCGCCCGCTACCTGCCGCTGCTCATCCACGTGCTCATCGTGGGTGGGATCGCGGTCGGGATGGTGGTGCTTTCCCAGCTGCTGGGCAAGCACAAGTGGTCCCGGGCAAAGATGTCCCCCTATGAGTGCGGCATCATCCCCACGGGCGACGCGCGCCAGCGCTTCTCAGTGAAGTTTTACCTGGTCGCCATGCTCTTCATCCTGTTCGATGTGGAAGTCGTCTTCCTCTATCCCTGGGCAGTGCTCCTGCGGGAGCTCAAGATGTTCGGGTTCTGGGAGATGCTGGTGTACATCGGGATCATCCTGGTGGGCTTCTTCTACATCTGGAAAAAGGGCGTGCTGGACTGGTCCAAGCCGGAAGCAGAACGGAGCGAGTAGGCCCGGATGCCGCTAGAAGCCGCCATCACTGACGTGGAGAAGGTGAAGGACCACCCTGCGGTGGCCCGCCTGCTGGCCTGGAAACCCGAGGCCGTGCAGGGTGTCAAGTGGGACCGCGAAGAGATGTCGGTGTGCGTCGAGCGCTCCCTCATCCGCGAAGCCGCAGCTTTGCTGAAGGATGACCCGGCCCTGCGCTTCGATTTCCTTTCCGACCTGACCTGCGTGGATTGGTATCCCAACGAACCCCGCTTCGAGGTGGTGTACCACCTGCTCTCCATGCAGCAGAAAGAGCGGGTGCGGCTGAAGGTCAGGCTCGCCGGCGATGACGCCAGCGTCGAATCGCTGACCTCGGTCTGGCCGGGCGCCAACTTTTTCGAGCGCGAGATCTGGGACCTGTTCGGAGTGCGCTTCCTCGGACATCCCAACCTCGCCCGCATCATGATGCCGGAAGACTGGGAAGGACATCCGCTGCGCAAGGACTACCCGGTCGAAGGATATCGGTAACGCGTTTGTGATCTGTACCCGGTGATTTGAGCTGATGGCGCACCTTAGCCCGACCCCGACGATCGACGTTCAGGACAAGACGATGGTCCTGAACATGGGCCCCCAGCACCCCTCCACCCACGGTGTGCTCCGGTTGCTGCTGGAGATCGACGGCGAGAAGATCGTCAGGGTCATGCCCGACGTCGGCTACCTGCACACCGGCATCGAGAAGACCGCCGAGGCCAAGTTTTACCAGCAGGTGGTGCCGCTCACCGACCGCATCGATTACCTCTGCCCCATGACCAACAATCTCTGCTACGTGCTGGCGGTGGAGAAGTTGCTGGGGTTGGAGGTCCCCCCTCGGGCGCAGTGGATCCGGGTGATGCTGAACGAGCTCACCCGCATCAACTCGCACCTGGTCTGGCTGGGCACGCACGCCCTCGACATCGGCGCCATGTCGGTCTTCCTCTACTGCTTCCGCGAGCGCGAGGACGTGCTGCGGCTCTTCGAAGAGGTCAGCGGCCAGCGCATGATGACCTCCTACTTCCGGGTCGGCGGCCTCGCCATGGACGTTCCCATCGGCTTCTTCCAGCGGGTGAAGAAGTTCGCCGACCGCTTCCCCGAATGCGTGGACGAGTACGAAGACCTGCTGACCGCCAACCCCATCTGGTTGGAACGCACCAAGGGCGTGGCCAGGCTTACAAAAGAAGATGCCATGGCCCTGGGCGCCACCGGTCCCACGGCCCGCGCCAGCGGCGTGGATTGGGACCTGCGCCGCGACATGCCTTATTCCAGCTACGAGAAGTTCCGGTTCAAGGTGCCGGTCGGTCAGGAAGGCGATGTGTTCACCCGCTACATCCTGCGCGTCCAGGAGTTGCGCGAGTCCAACAACATCGTACAGCAGGCGCTGGCCGGGGTGCCCGAAGGCCGCGTGAAGGCCGACGCACCCAAGATCGTCCTGCCCGACCGCGAGAAGATGAAGACCCAGATGGAGGCCCTCATCTATCACTTCAAGATCGTGACCGAGGGTTTTGCCGTCCCCGCCGGCGAGGTGTACCAGGCCATCGAATCGCC
>DATKKJ010000106.1 GCA_035543055.1 Terriglobales bacterium
TCCCAGCATCCACCTGCGCACCCGCGGGCAGCATGATCTGGAGAGCGTTGTCGCTCATCTGCGTGCGCGGGGGGCTGGAAGCATTGTTCACCACCCAGAGTTCCGTTACCTGCAGGTCATTGCCTTCCGTCTGCGCGCGCATCATGTCCACGGTCAGGCTGATGTCCGGAACCTTCGCGGCGGCGTCGTACACTGTGACCTCGGCGGTGCTGGTTCCCGGCGGGACGATGCCACCCCTCGGAAAGTAATTCACGCCCTGGTGCAGCACGCGGACCATGTGCGGCCCGCCGGTCTCCTCGTATTTGAAACTGAAGTGTCCCTGAGAATCGGCTTTGGTGCGGGCGGCTTCCGTCATGCCCTGCGACATGTCGAGCAGGACCACGTCGTCGCCCGCGGCAGGCTTGCCGGTGGTGCCGTTCTTCACCTTGCCCGTCAGATTGGTGGCGGCGGACAAGCCGGACAGCAACATTACGGTCACCGGTACGTACAGCTTCTTTACAATCTTCAACTGCGGACTCCTTTGCCGGATCTCATAGGGACTGTCAGCGATGCGCGGGCAGCGTTCTCCAGTTGCTCGATCTCGGCCAGCACCTGAGCGGCTTCGGCCTCCAGCGTCGAGCGCATGGCCTGGAAATCAGTATCTGGGAACTTTCCCGCCTTGTACTCGAAATTTAAGTCGCGCAGGTTGTCGTAAATCACTTCTTTGCGCTCGTGGAGATAGACCAGCCGCGTCTTCTCCTCGCCCACGGGGACTTCTTCTTCCATGTAGAAAACGTAGAAGAAGAGGATCAGGGTGAAGAGCGCGCAAAGGACGATGATCATATCTCTGTCTCCTTGCGGGCGCGCTCGCGGAAGGCTTCCTCCTCCACCGTGGTGCCAGGTGGCGCGGTCGGGGGTGGTGGCGGCGGGCCCGACTTCCAGCGCCGGACCACGTACACCACGGCGAGGATGCCTACGCCCAGGACCGCGAACGGCGTGATCCATGCTACGCGGTTGAAGCCAGTGGCGGTGGGCGCGGCCAGCACTACGCCGCCATACTCCTGCACGAAGCGCTGCAGGATCAGATCATCGCTGTCCGGACCTTGCAAAGCCGCCATCAGCTCCTGCCGCATCTTCTCGGAGTAGGAGCAGCCGACGTGGTTGCACTCCAGCAGGATCTGATTGCAACCGCAGCGGCACATCAGCTTGTGGCCGAGGCGGTCGAAACGCGCGCCGTTGGGATCGGCGCCCAGCAGGAAAGTGGCAGCGATAAGGAGGGCGATGAGTTGAAGCTTCTTCAGCCAGGCAGGGGTCCCTCGACTTGCGCTCGGCACACAAGTCATCTCAGGTCCCTCGCTGCGCTCGGGATTTCGCCCGCGGGCTCGGGCGCCCGCGAAACGGCTCAACTTCGCTCGGGATGACAATGGAGAGAATTGGCTCAACTTCAGTCTCCCGCCTCCACGGCTGCGGCCGCGGGTTCTCGCACCGGTTGACGCAGAGTTACGGCGGTAGCGTTAGGAACCAGCGCCAGCAGCGTCCCGAAAATGACTACGTACACCCCAACCCAAATCCACATCACCAGCGGGTTCAGGTGGACGCGGATGATGGGCGGCCCGTTCTCTTCGTTGCGTCCGGCATAGACGAGGTAGAGATCTTCCTTCGGTGTGGAGCGGTTGGCCACCATCGTAGCCGTTTGCCCGCTGGCCTTGTACATCCGCCGCTCGGGATACATGGTGTCAATCTTGTTGCCGCCCTTGTACACGTCCACGACGGCCAGCTCACTGCCGTAATTCGGATTGTCGTCTTGGGTATAGGAGCGGCCCACCAGCGTATAAGGGCCAATGCTCATGCGGTCGCCCATCCCCAGCGGGGCCTCGTTCTGCTGGTTGAACGCCGAGCCGGCGATGCCGATGACGATCACTACCACCCCGAAGTGGACGACGTATCCGCCGTAGCGGCGGGTGTTGCGCCGCGTCAGTTGCACCATGGCGGCAAGCAAGTTCTGCCCCGTCTTCTCGGCGATCACGCGCCCGCCGCGAATGAATTCCGAAGCCACGGTCGCCGTCACCAGCACCGACAGAGAAATCGCCATCAGCGAGTAGAAGACTGCACTGTCCTGCCACGGACGCATGCCCAAGGCGATCAGCAGGACAGCC
>DATKKJ010000107.1 GCA_035543055.1 Terriglobales bacterium
GGGCATCGAGGAAGTGGTACAGCGGGCGGAGGAGATCATCGAAAAGAGATTGCCAAGATCGCCGGGAACGCCGTGATCGAAGAACTCACCACAAAGGGCACGAAGGTCAGTACAAAGGGCACGAAGGGAATCGCCGGGGTCGTGGGAGCGGTGGGAGGGGTCAATCCAGCGGGAGACGCATCTTCTTCAAGAAGGCGGCGTAGCGGGGGTCGTGCTCCAGACTCTTCAGCAGGGGGTCGCCTTTCATCCAGGTAAGCCCTCCGTCGCGCTGGGCGTAGGCGCGCTCCAACCATCGGAAAGCTAGATCGTCTTCCCCGCGGAAGGCATACACCTCGGCGACTTGGAAGGCCATGACTGCCTGATACTTGGCGATCAATTCCGCAAGCGCCGTGTCCGATTCCTGCTTACGGCCAAGGGCGCGGTAGGTGAGCGCCAGCCCAAACAAGCGCCAGTTCAGGTCCGGCTCGCGCTCCATTTCGGCCAGAGCTTCCTGTGGCCGGGACTGCTCCAGTTCGAGTACGGCAAGCAGGGTGTGCGCATACTGGCGTGCGGGGTCGATTTCCAATCCCTTGCTGACGGCGGCGATCGCCTCGGGTAGCCGACCGCTCCAATAGTGAACACGGGCAAGTTCGATGTAGATCTGCGTGTTGAGGGGGTCCAATTCCGCCGCGCGGAGGCACAAGGCGAGAGCTTCCTGGCGCCGGCCGAGGTGTAGGGCGAGTAGTGCTGCGCCATAGAGGACTTCGAAGTTCCCCGGCCCCAGAGCCAGCGCTTGTTTATATGCAGCATCGGCTCCCGCCCAATCCCATTGAAAGGTGGTCTTTATCGAGCCCAGGGCAGCGTGCGCCTCGGCGAGGTTCGCATCGAGCGCCAGCGCCCGCTCCGCCCCAGCCAGCGCCTTTGGATAGCCTTCTTCCACAAGAACGTAGCCAAAATCTGCCCGACGGCTGTGAGCTTCCGCCAGACCAACCCACGCCTTGGCGTAGCTGGGGTCGAGGTTAATCGCCTGCTCGTAGTAACGGACAGCCCTTTCCAGGCTCTCCTTGCTGCTGCGCTGGTAGAAGTACCGAGCTTGCAGATAGGCGTTGTACGGTTCCTGGCTGGTCCCGCGCGCGGAGGGCGATGTCCCGCCCAGCAGAGCTACTTTCAACGCTCCCGCTACCGACTGCGCAATCTCCTCCTGCACCGCGAAAATGTCGTTCAGTTCCCGATCGTAGGTCTGTGACCAAAGGTGGAAGCCGTCGGAGGCGTTGATGAGCTGCGCAGTGATGCGAACGCGATTGCCTTGCTTGCGGACACTGCCCTCGAGGACGGTTGCCGCGTTCAACTCGCGCCCGATATCCAGCAGCTTGACGTTCTTCCCCTTGAACTGAAATGACGAGGTGCGAGCCACCACCCGCAGACCCGGGGTCCTGGCCAGACTATTCAGCAGTTCTTCGGCCAGGCCGTCGGCAAAATATTCCTCGTCTTTGCCCGGACTCATGTCCACAAAGGGAAGCACCGCGATGGAAGGAGCGGAGGGCGCGGGCGCCGGAGCGGGGCCGCGGTTTGCCGTCCGCCGGTAAAGAACCGCCCCGGCCAGGACAAGCAATGCCAACAGCGCCGCAGCCATCACGAAAGCGCGAGTGGGCGTACGGCGGAGCCTGGGCAGGGGCAGGGTCGCGGACGAACCTGAAGTCAGCCGGTGGAGGTCCACCGCGATGTCACGAGCAGAGGCATAGCGCAGGGAGGGATCTTTTTCCAGGGACTTGAGGATGATCTGTTCCAGTCCGGCCGAGAGCGCGGGGCTCAGCCGCGAAGCCGCGGGCGCGGGGTGATGCAGGATGGCGTCAATCAGGGCGGGTCCGGTGCCGGCAAAGGGGCGGCGGCCGGTAGCCATCTCGTAGAGCACGCAGCCGGCGGCCCAGATGTCGGCGCGGGCGTCCACCGGCTCGCCCAGCAGTTGCTCGGGGGCCATGTACGGGAGGGTGCCGGCGAAGGTGGCAGTGTGCGTCTGGCTGGCGGTCAGCGCGGTCGGAGTGGCGGGTTGCGCGACATGCGCCAAGCCGAAGTCCAGGATCTTCAGGCGCGCGTCGGGGGTCACGCGGACGTTGGCCGGCTTGAGGTCGCGGTGGACGACGCCATGGTCGTGGGCCGCCGCCAGCCCGGCACATAATTGCGAGCCCAATTGGATGATCTCGCGCTCGGGCAGGGGGCCGGAGACCAGCATCTCGCTCAACGAAAGGCCGGGGATCAACTCCTCGACCAGGAAGTCGGTGCCGTCCTGGGTGTCGAAATCGTGCACCACGGCGATGTTGGGGTGGTTGAGTTTGGAGAGGGCGAGGGCTTCCTTGCGAAAGCGGCGGCGGGCGGCCTCGTCGGCCAGTTCTCCCGCGGGCAGGAGCTTAAGGGCCACGTCGCAGTCCAGGTGCTCGTCGTGGGCGCGATAGACCACACCCATCCCGCCTTGGCCGATCTGCTCGAGGATGCGGTAATGGGAAAGCGTGGCCTGCATGGAATCTCCCTCCGCGCGCGCGAGTGATCCCCAGGTGCGGCCTTGAACTAACTGCATACTCTGGACGGGGGAAAGTAGCTGTGATTGCGGTCACGGGGAGGAGTGACAGGCGATCGCCGACATCGCGTGATCGTCGGAAGTGAATCAAGGCACAGCTAAAATCCGGCGACTGACTGCTTCAGGCGGCGACGGTCGAGTTGCGGAGCTCGGCCAGCGCCTGTTCCTGGCTGGGGTACACGGGAATGACCGATGTCAGCTTGGTCAGCCGCAGCAGGTGCTCGGCCCGGTTGGAAGGGTCGCAGATCACAAGAGCGCCACTCAGCCGCCGGGCAGCCAGCACCAGCCCCACGATCGATCCCAGGCCGCCGCTGTCGATGTACTCGACGGCGTGAAGGTTGAGAATGACGCGGGGAGCCTGGGGAAGCAGGTCGCGGACGGTGCGGCAGAAGTCGGTGGTCTCCTGCCCGAAGACGATGCGGCCCTGGCAGGTGACGACCGTGACATTGTCGACTCGGCTGATCTCCAGTGCGAGGCTCATGACGAATCCTCCTCTAGAGCACTCCCTGGCCACAGAGTTCGTTGGCGGCATTGTAGCGCGATTAGGAAGTCAGAGATGTGAATTTCCGGGGGGAAAGAAACCATCCTGTGCGGCTTAAAGAACAACGCGGCACAAGGGCGAGGCCCTCAACCAGGTCATTCCCGATTCGGAAAGCACCCTGACGCCGCTTCCTGCTTTGGTCCCCAGTTCTTCAGCATCGGCGCTAACCCACTGAAAACAATAAGCCGCCAGCGGTCAGGGTCGTGCAAACAGGACTCGCAGGACGAGTTCTGCCCGTGTTACTGGAAGACATCGCGGCGCTGGTGTTGTGGCTGACGGTGGCGGTGGCGGCCATCAACCTGGTGTTCCTGGGTTCGGTGGTGTATCGGCGGCTGGCCCGCGGCCGCTATTTCCGCCGCAAGGACGAGGCGCGCCGCCGCTGGCGGACCGTGGTGGACCAGTTCCTGCGCTGGGGGCTGAGCCAAGGCCAAGCCGTAGCCGTACTGGCGGAAGCCAAGTCGGAGGCAGCCCAGGATGCGGTGCGGGAGATGCTGCTGGCGCGCATGGCGTCCGACACCTGCGACCGGATCACAGCGCTGCTGTTCGGACTGGGAGCGGTGGACGGCTGGGCGCGGGCGGCGTTCGGGAAGCGGGCGGGAGGCGTGATGATCAGCGCGCTGGCGGTGGGGCGCATCCCCTTCCCGGAGCGCCCGCGGAACCGGCTGCGGGACTGGCTGGAACGGACGCGGCTGCTGGCGGTGCCGCGTACGTTGGCGGTGGACGCGCTGGGACGACTGGCGCCGGACTTCGCCGAGGTCTTCGCCCTGGCGGCCCTGGAGGACCCGGCCGGAGAGGTGCGGCGCGTGGCGCTGTCGTCGCTGGGGCGAAATCGTCGGGTGGCGGGGATCGCGCCGCTGTTCTCCAGCCTGCTCGAGGCGCTGGCGCCGGGGCCGGCGGAAGAGCACGCCACCTCCGCGCGGACGGCGAAAGCTGCCCTGGTCTGCTACGGCCTGGAACACCTGCGGCGCTTCGTCCCTTACCTGCGCGATCCTGATCCCCAGGTCAGGTTCTACGTGGTGGACATCGTGCGCGAGATCTGCGCCCGCCAGGCCCGCCTGCGCAGGCTGGGGCGGAGCGATCTCCCCGGAAAGCTTTACCAGGAATTCCTCGATTCGCTGGTGGGGGACGAGTCGGCGGACGTACGGGCGAGGAGCGCGCCGGTGGTGGCTCATTTCCATGACCTCCGGGCGTCGATCGCACTGCTCCACCTGCTGCGCGACGAGAACGAGTTTGTGCGGCTGCACGCGGTGCGGGCGGCGGCCGACCCCGCCTATCCCGAGCTGCTGCCAGTGCTGGTGAAGCGCATGACTGACCGGCGCTGGCGGGTGCGCGAGGCGGCGGCGCGCGCCCTGGCCCGGCTGGGCGACCGAGCCCAGCAGATGCTCTTCCGTGAGTTCGCCGGCAGCGTGGACCGCTACGAGAGCGAGCAGATCACGGAGGAGCTGCAGCGCTGCGGGCTGGTGCACCGGGTCCTGGAGGACCTGGGCGCGGGCGGAGCGCGGGGGGAACTGGCGCTGGCGGTGTGCCGGCGCATGGTCGCAGTGGGCAAGACGGCCCTGCTCAAGGACCGACTCGCGCCGGGACGGGAGGCTACCGGGGCGGGGCTGCTGCTGCTGGAGGCCTTCGCCACGCGGCCCGGGGAAGAGACGGCCCGGATGTTCGAGCAGATCGCGCTCAGCGGCCGGCATCCGCTGGCGGCGCGGGCGGCGGAGTTGCTGGGCGAGATGCGGGGCAGGCCGCTGGCCGCGGGGGTGGCGTGATGCACGACCGGGTGCTGCTGGTGCTCGACTACGTGAACTCGGTGATCCTCGTCTATTTCGTGGTCACCAACGTGGTCTACACCTTGCTGATGCTGGTGTCGTTGTACGCGGTGACCATGCACTCCAAGTACGCGGCGCGGGTCAGCCACCAGGAGTTGCTGGATTCCCCGGTGACCCCGCCGGTGGCGCTGATCGTGCCGGCGCACAACGAGGAAGAAGGCATCGTGCAGACGGTGCTGTCGCTGCTGGAGCTGGAGTACTCGGAAAAGGAGCTGATCGTGGTGGACGACGGCTCAACCGACCGGACGGCGGAGCGTCTGATCGAGCGCTTCGCGCTCGAACCGGCGGACTTCATCTACCGCCCGCGGCTGCCGGGGCGGACGCCGCTGGGCTTCTACTACAACCCGGCGCACCCGGAACTGCTGCTGATCCGCAAAGAGAACGGCGGCAAGCCGGACGCGCTGAACGTGGGCATCAACATGGCCCGTAGCCCGTATTTCTGCACCGTGGACGCGGACTCGATCATCGAGCAGCAGGCGCTGCTGCGGCTGATGGCGCCGGTGCTGCGCTCGCGCGCGCCCACGGTGGTGAGCGGAGGGGTGGTGCGCATCGCCAACGGCTGCACCGTGCGGAACGGGAAGATCGTGGCCCTGGACTTGCCGCGCGGCTGGCTGGAGCGCTGCCAGGTGGTGGAGTACATCCGGACCTTCCTGTTCGGCCGGCCAGGGTGGAATTTCCTGAACGCGACCTTCATCGCCAGCGGGGCCTTCTGTCTGCTGCACCGGGAGTCGGTGATCGCCGCGGGAGGCTTCGGGACCGACACCGTGACCGAGGACATCGACGTCATCGCTTCGCTGCACCGGACCCTGCGGGCCAAGGGAGAGCCGTACCGCATGGTGTTCGCCACCGATCCCATCTGCTGGACGGAGGCGCCGAAGGACTTGCGCATGCTGGCGCGGCAGCGGCGGCGCTGGCAGTTGGGCCTGCTGCAGACCGTGGTGAAGCACCACGACATGATCTTCAATCGCCGCTATGGAGCGCTGGGGATGCTGAGCATGCCCTTCCACGCCTACATCGAGGCGGTGGGCTGCCTGGTGGAGGCGCTGGGGACGGTGCTCATCCCCTTCTCGTTCCTGGTGGGCGCCATGCCGTGGTCGCTGTTCCTCCTGCTGATGTTGCTGGCTGTGGGCTACGGCACGCTGCTCTCCACCGGATCGATACTCATGGAGGAGGCGACCATCGGGCGTTATCCGCGGGTGGGACACGTGGTCACGCTGATGGCCTACGCGTTGCTGGAGAACATTGGATACCGGCAGATGATGGCCTTCTGCCGCGCCCAAGGAGTGATTCAGTACCTGCTGGGGCGGCGGCGCTGGGAGACGGTGCGCAAGAGCGGCATGGCGGAGGCGGCGCATGCCTAAGTGGATGAAGAACCGGCTGGTGATCGGGCTGGTGGTGTTCTTCACCGCCATGGGGATCTGGGAATCGCGGAAGCCGCGGTTCCGGCCGATGTACCAGCAGGGCGCCGCGCTCTATCAGCAGCAGCGCTACCTGCAGGCACTGCAGCAGTTCGACCGTGCCTACGGCGTCGACCCCAACCAGGTCGCGGTGGTGGTGATGATGGGGTGGAGCAACCTGAAGCTGCGCCGCTACGAGGAAGCGCGGTTCTACTTTCAGCGGGCACAGCGGCTCGACCCGCGCAACCCGGAGGCGCAACTGGGAGCGGCGTTCGTCGCCTGGCACACCGGCCAGCGGCTGGACGGCAACAAGGCCCAGAGGTTGGCGGCGCGGTTCCCCGACGATCCGGAAGTGCGGGCCATGGCGGAGGCGGCAAAGAAGCAGGAGGCAGGAGGCAGGAGGTAGGAGGCAGGAGGGGGGCAGGAAGCAGGAAGCAGGAAGCAGCAGGCAGGTAGCAGGACCTGCAGCCAGCCTGCTGCAGCCTGCCTCCTGTTGCTAGCCAGCTTTGCGGATCTCGATGTCGGCGCGGTCGGTGTTGAGGCGGACGCTGGGGCCGCCGCCGCCGACTTGGCCGGTAGCGTGGGCTTCACGGCCGGCGGTCTCGATCTTGACGTCAAAGTCGGATTGCACCTCACCCCGCGAGGTGCGGGCATCGAGCTGGAAGCCGGCGCGGGCAGGCACCACCAGGGCGACGCGGCCCCGGTGGTTCTCCACCTGGATGTTGCCCAGCGGAACGCGCGAAGCGCGGATCTCGACGTCGGCGTTGCTGTTCTCGATGCGAACGTCGCCGGAGACGTCCTCAAGGTGGATTTCCTTGGCGCGGGTGAGGACGTGCAGCGGGCCGCTGGCGCCGCTGGCGTGCAGCTCGTCGCGCTGCATGTTGAATTCACCTGCCAGCTTGGCGAATTCCAGGTCCGTGCGCGACGACTTGAAGCTGACCCCCTTGCCGGCGCGGGACAGGGAGACGGTGCCGAAGAAGTCGCCGCTGAAACGGACGGAACCGGAGACATCGGAGACGGTCGTATCGTCGATGCGGCCCTCCACGCTGAGGTCGCCGGTGACCTTGCTGACGGTGACGCTGCCACGGCGCACGTTCAGGCTAGTGTTCCCTCTGACGTTGTCGAGGGAGACGTCGCCGTGCGTCGTCGAGGCCTTCACGTCGCCGGTACGCTCGCGGACGGTCACGTCCCCGCGCTTGAGCGCGAGGTCGAGAGCCGCCCTGCGCGGGATGAAGATCTCGAGGTTGTTCTTGACCGGCTTGTCGCCGGCGCCGCCGGTGTTGGCGTTCACGGTCAGAGTGTCGCCGGCGATGGTGATCTGCGGCTTGGTCTGGTTGTCCACCTGCTTGGCGTCGGATTCGTTGGCGGCGCCCACCGACTTGTTGTACGAGACCTTGATCTTGTCCTGGTCCCACGCCTGGACGTTCACGTCGCCCCGGTCAGAGACCACGTGCACGCTGCTGACGTTCTTGGGGAATGCCTGCTCCACTTCGCCGGTGTAGGTGTAGGTCTGGCCGAAGACGTTGCTGAAAACGTCTTCGTCGATGTCCATCTCGCTGCCCACCCTCCCCCAGTTCACCCTTTCACCTTCGGAGGCGGCCAGGCCGAAAAGGATGAGGAAGACCAGCAGCACCACCCCGCCGGCGCCGACGCCGCGGGGCGGATAACCTGCGCGCTGCGCCTGGTAGTACTCGAGCAACTTCACCAGTCCCCAGACGATGATGAGCACGGGCCAGTAGCGCGCAAACCAATGGAACATGGCCGCGGTGCTGAGGACATTGAAGTTGCGCAGCATGAAGACCAGGCCGATGAGGATGAGCACCAGCGGCCCGGCGAAGGAGCGCGGACGGCGCGGCGCCGGAGCCACTGGAGGGGCCGGAGATGGAGTGACCGTGCTAGACATGGGGCACCTGCGAAGAACCGGGATTCGGTGGCGGCTGGGGTGGTGAAGGCGCCTGCGGAGTCCCCGCCGGGTCGCGCGGCACATGGCCTTCGATGGAACCAGCGTGGCGCCACACCATGACCACGCCGATCACGATCAGCAAGACAGGCCACGTCGCGTGGAATCGGATGTGCGTGAACTCGTTGAGCAAGAACAATCCGCCGAGGGTGAGCAGCACGGCGCCCCAGGTCATCCGCCCGCGGGTGCAGCGCTCACAGGAACAATCGCAATTCCGTTGATAGTCGTTCATGGCGTCACCTCAGCGTCCTGTTGCCGCGCATGATGACGCGCAAGCCCAATGCGATCAGGATCAGCGGCCACAGCTTGCCGATCCAGTGGAAGTGGAAGAGGCCGATGTTCTGCAACAGGAACAGCACGCCCACGCCGATCAGGATGACCGCGCCGATGGGGAGGTTCTTGGCGGAGAGGTTCTCGCTTCCGAGGGCGCTGTTCAGTCCAAAAGGATCGGGGACGGGTTGTCCGGCCAGCAGGGCCTTGGCGCTCCGGTTGGCGTCGATGATCTGGTAGACGTAGAAGAACGCCAACGCCAGGCCAAAGAACGCCTCCGCGCCACCGCCCTGGTCGGCGCCGGCGACGAGAACGCCGAAGATGACCAGGTGGACCAGCCCTTTGGCGTACTGGCCCATGTACACGGAAGCCACGCCGAAGGGGAAGAAGACGGCCAGGATGGTGGCCAGCGCGGAGTTCGGCCCGGCGGCGGCCCCCACCGGAGGAACGGTCCCGGGCGTGCCCGGAGCAGCCGCCGGAAGGGTCCCCTGCACGCGGGCGGCGATGCAGTCTTCACAGTAGATGACGCCGCGAACGTCACGCTTGCAGTTCTCGCACAGCGCCTTGCCGCAGGTGCGGCAGTAGGCGGATGCGGGTTGGTCGGTATGGATGGCGCAGTTCATGCTCCCCTCCTGTGCTCACCCGCGCCGGCTTGGGGATCACCTGGACGCGAGTCCCGGGCTTCAAGTGCCGGGAAGAAACGATGGGAAACCTGGTCTTCCAACGCCGCCAGCAGCATGCCGGATTGATCGGAGCTGTAGTACTGATTGCGCTTCTCCGGCTGCCCGCTGGTGTTGTCGTCGCGGGTCTTGCCTTTGGGCTGAGGCGCGGGCGGCGGCGGCGGCTGGTCTTCGGGACGGGTGGCGTTGCGCAGGTCGCGCATCCGCGACTGCAGCTCATACACCAGCCGCATGTTCTCGTAATAGCGGACCACCTTGGCCTCGGTCTCGTAATAGCTGGCGCGGATGGCGCCGGGACGCAGGTCCAGACGGCCCAGATCGCGCAGCTTCACGCCCGCCAGGTTCATCACCAAAGACAGGGAGAAGAACGCCATGCCGAAACTCATGGCAAAACGCGGCTGCCGGACGGTGGTCCAGGTGGGTACCAGGACCGGACGGATCCAGTCGCGGAACCGCTGCAGCCAGCCGGCGCGTGCGGCACTTTCCTCCTTTCGCTCGACCCCGGTGGTGGCGGCGAGAATATTGTGGACCAGGTGGCGCGGAGGCTCGACCTCCTGCAGGGACTTCATCCACTGCAACCCGGCCCGGCTTTGCGCCAGCAGCGGGCCGCAATCGGGGCAACCGGCGGCATGGGCCTCGAACCGGCTCATGCGCTGGGCCTCGAGCGCGCCGTCCAGGGCGTCGGCCAGCAGGGCTTCGAACTCGATGCACTGCATTCCGTTATGGGGCTTGCCGTCCATCAGGTCACCTGCCTATAGGTACGTTGGAGGAGGCGCGCTAGTTCCGTCCTACCTCTGTTAATTCGGGACTTTACGGTGCCCTCCGGGACCCTCAGGATCTGGGCTATTTCCCTGTAATCGAGGTCCTGGAGGTCGCGCAGGATCACGGCTTCGCGCAGCTCCGGGGAGAGCCGCTGGAGGGTTTCGTGAACCAGGCGCTGGGTTTGCTGGGTCTGGACCCGGGCATCGGCGGCCGGGGTGGTATCGGGCAGCTTCTCGGCCAGCGGCTGCGCGTCCTGCTCGGCGCCCAGGGGGGCGTCGAGGGAGTCGGTGGCCCGGTCCTGCTTGCTGCGGCGAAAGTGGTCCACCAGCAAGTTGCGGGTGATGCTGGTGAGCCAGGTGGCAAAGGCCCCCTTGGATTGGTCCCAGGTGCCGAGGGTGCGATAGAGCTTGATGAAGACCTCCTGAGTGAGGTCTTCGGCGTCCTCGGCGGACCCGCTAAACCTGTAACAAATGTTATAGATACGGCGATTGTAGGAATGGACGATCTCCTCCCAGGCGGCGGCGTCGCCGGCCACACAGCGGCGAACCAGCAAGGATACGGCCTGGGTGTCTTCCAACCAGTGCTCCGTGGGAACTTCCGTTCAATCTGGAATACGGCATTACCGGCCGGAAGTTCGCTGGGCTGAGAACCGAAGATTGTAGCAGCGGGGTGAGGGAATGGCTGTGATGACGGTTCTGCCCCGCAAGCAGCCGCCGAGAAGTCGGCCGCGGCCGGTTATTCCGAAGTGAAGTAGTCCACGGTGACCGGGCTCTCGAACAGCGAGTAGTCGCGGGTGACGACCGTGATCCCGGTCTCGGTGACAAAGTAGCGTTCGCGGTCGGCTTCCTGGTCGTAGCCGATGACCGTGCCCTCGGGGATGTGGACGTCGCGGTCGATGATGGCGCGGCGGACACGGCAGTGCCGGCCGATGTTCACGTGGCTGAAAATGATGCTGGCGTCGATCTCGGCGTAGGAGTTCACGCGCACGTCGGGGGAGAGGATGGAGTTGCGCACCGCTCCGCCGGAGACGATGCATCCGGAGGAGACGATGGAATCGAATGCCGCGCCCATGCGCCCGGGATCGGAGAAAACGAACTTGGCCGGGGGATACTGCCGCTGGTGGGTGCGGAGGGGCCAGGCCTTGTCGTACAGGTTGAAGACCGGCGACACCGCCACCAGGTCCATGTTGGCTTCGTAGAAGGCCTCGAGGGTGCCGACGTCGCGCCAATAGAGCGCTTCCTTGCGGTTCTCGTCGATGAAGTTGAAGCTGTAAACCTTGTACTCCTCCATCATCTTGGGAAGGATGTCGTGGCCGAAATCGTGGGTGGAGTTCGGGTCCTCGGCGTCCTTGAGCAGCACCGGGATGAGCACATCGGTGTTGAACAGGTACACGCCCATGGAGGCCGAGACCATGCGCGGGTTGTAGGGCGAGCGGATGTCGGTTTGCCTGGGCTTCTCCTGGAAGCCGACAATGCGGCCCTCGCGGTCGATGTCCACGATGCCGAAGCGGTGGGTGTCGCCGGGATCGACCAGGATGGTGGCCAGGGTGACGTCGGCGCCCGATTGCAGGTGCTGCTCGAGCATCAGGCCGTAATTCATCTTGTAGATGTGGTCGCCGGAGAGGATGAGCACGTGCCTGGGCTGCTCGGAGCCGATGCTGTAGATGTTCTGGTACACGGCGTCGGCGGTGCCCAGATACCAGTTCTCGCTGACCCGCTTCATGGGCGGGAGGATCTCAATGAACTCGCCCAGTTCGCGGGCCACGGTGTTGCCCCAGCCTTCGCGGATATGGCGGTTGAGCGAGAGCGCCTTGTACTGGGTGAGGATGTGGACGCGGCGCAGGTCGGAGTTGATGCAGTTCGACAGGGTGATGTCGATGATGCGGTAGATGCCGCCGAAGGTCACCGCCGGCTTGGCGCGGTCCCGGGTCAGGGGATAGAGGCGCTCGCCCGCGCCCCCCGCCAGCAGGACTCCGAGAGTGTCTTTCATGCTGCTTCCACCCGTGAACTGGAAACTCGAAATCTTAACATGCAGAAGAAGTACTCAGTACTCGGTACTCAGTACTCAGTTAACGTCCCGGAGGAACGCGCGGTTGGTCCCCGTGGCCTTTAGCTGAGTACCGAGTACTGGGTACTGAGTACTTTCTCTTAGAATGGCAGCATGAGCCAGATCTCCAAGTTGGCCCGCTGGAGCCGGGGAGCGGCGGCGCTGGCGCGGGTGGGATCGCGCATGGCAGAGCAGAGCCGTCTGCTCGGGGCGCTGGGCGCGGGAGCGCGCAGCGCAGTGCAGAATCTGCGCAAGGCGGCACATGGCCTGTTCCTGGAGATCACCGGCGTGTTCTTCATCCTGTTCGTGGTGGTCGGGATCGGCGCCGCCTGGCGCGAGTACGCAGCCTGGTCGGCGGGAAAAATAGGGCCGGGAAAGCCGGCTCTGGCGGTATGCTTTAC
>DATKKJ010000108.1 GCA_035543055.1 Terriglobales bacterium
GACCGGCAAGGACGTGATCATCGCCCTCTGCGGCCTCTACAACCAGGAAGAGGTGCTGAATGCGGTGGTCGAGTTCGCCGGCCCAGGCGTGGCCTCGCTCTCCATGGACGCGCGCCTCACCATCGCCAACATGAGCACCGAGTGGGGCACGCTGGCGGGCTGGTTCCCGGTGGACGCCACCACCATCGCTTACATGCGCAACGTGCAGGCGAAACTGAAGGCGCGAGGGATCGAGCGCTTCTCCGAAGCCGACATCGCCCGCTGGGAGAAAGACCCACCGGCCCCCGACGCCAACGCGCAATACGCCGCTCGCATCGTGCTCAACCTCGCCGAGGTCACGCCCCACGTCTCCGGCCCCGATACGGTGCAGGTGATGGCCTCGCTGGCCGAGATCGGGCCCAAGAAGGTCGCCATCCAGAAGGCGTACCTGGTTTCGTGCGTGAATTCGCGCGTGGAGGACCTGGAAGCCGCCGCGGCTGTGCTCCAAGGCAGGAGGGTCGCCCCGTCGGTGAAGTTCTATCTTGCCCCCGCCAGCAAGGAAGTGCAGGCCGAGGCGGAGCGGCGTGGCATCTGGAAGACGATCGTGGACGCCGGGGCGGTCACGCTGCCCGCGGGCTGCGGGCCGTGCATCGGCCTAGGGACCGGGCTGCTGGAGCCGGGCGAGGTCGGCATTTCGGCCACCAATCGAAACTTCAAGGGGCGTATGGGCTCCAAAGACGCGCAGTGTTATCTCGCCAGCCCCGCGGTGGTCGCGGCCTCGGCGGTCGCGGGATACATCACGGCTCCTGAGAGCACTGGTAGAGGCGGCCGTCAGGCCGTCTCCACGGGGATGAAGCGGGATTACACCGAATTTCAGACCAAGGCGGCAGCCGAGACCGTCGAGATCCTCCCCGGCTTCCCCAGCCAAGTCCGCGGGCGCCTGGTCTTCATGCCCAAGGACAACCTGAACACCGACGGTATCTATCCCGGCAGCTACACCTACCGCGACGACATGACGCCGGAGATGATGGCCAAGGTCATCTTCGAGAACTACGACGCGGAGTACGCAAAGAGAGAGAGCGCCGGCGAGGTCGTGGTCGGCGGCTTCAATTTCGGCACGGGGTCCAGCCGGGAGCAGGCGGTCACCGCGCTGAAGGCGGCCGGCATCCCATTGGTGATCGCCGGCAGCTTTTCGCAGACGTATCTGCGCAACGCCTTCAACAACGGCTTCCTCTGCATCGAGGTGCCGGAGTTCGTGAACCGATTGAAGAAGGCATTCGCGGGGGAAAAAGCTAAGACGTTCATTCCTGGGGACGATCTGCTGGTAGACTTCCGCTCCGGCGTGATCGTCTATCGCGGCGACAGGTTCCAGTTCCCGCCGCTGGGGACGGTGCCGCAGTCGCTGGTGGTCGCCGGAGGCGTGGAGAACCTGGTGGCGCAGAAGCTGGGCCTGCGCGAAAAGCAAGCTGTAATCAGGTAACGTAGCGCCGGCGCCTCGCCGGCAAAGGACCGGATATGTCATTGTTTACTGTAGTGCTGGAACATCGCGGGACGTCGGCGGTGCAGCAGGTTTCCGCTCCCAACGCCAAGGCTGCGCTGGCGAAGTGGGCGAAGGGATTCGATTACGAAGGGGTGCTCGGCATCAGCAAGAAGGTCGGCGGGCAACTGGTCAGGGACCTGAGCAAAGCCACTCCCATCCCGGTGCGGCGCACGAAGAACGTCTGGGGGCTGACCGCCCTGGCGCACGGACAGATGGCGCTGGTGCACCTGATCCAGACCGCCGACGGTCACCCGCCCGATGCAACTTCGCTGTGAGCTGCCGGAGGACGGATGAGCGCCGAACTGCTGGGCAAGTGGACCTCTGATCCCACCGACGCGCTGGGGTACGACAAGTACGGCGACGTGTCGCTGGAGTTTCTCGAAGGCGGCGAGCTGGTTTACACCATGAACGACCCGCATCGCGAGAGCACCATGGTGATGCAATATCGTGTCGAAGGCGACGAGATCGTCACCGCCCAGCACACGAACCCGCGCGAAGAGCGCACCAAGTTCCGCATCGGCCCCGATGGCAAGCTGTCGCTCACCTTCGCTGGCGTTGAGACCCGATACGTACGGAATTCGGAAGGAGATACGCACTAATGGCTAAGTACAAGGTTGTGACCATGCCGGGCGACGGCATCGGCAACCAGGTCCTCCCCCAGGCGCTGCGCGTGCTCAACGAAGTCGGCTTCGATGCCGACTACATCCATGCTGACATCGGCTGGGAGATCTGGTGCAACGAGGGCAATGCTCTCCCCGACCGCACCATCCAGCTGCTGGAACAGCACAAGCTGGGTCTGTTCGGCGCCATCACTTCCAAGCCGAAGAAGGAAGCCGACGCCGAACTGAAGCCGGCGCTTAAGGGCAAGGGCTTCGTGTACTACAGCCCCATCGTTACCATGCGCCAGCGCTTCAACCTCGACATCTGCATGAGGCCCTGCATCGGCTTCCCCGGCAACCCGCTGAACTTCATCCGCAAGAAGGCGGACGGCGGCTGGGAAGAGCCGCAGGTGCGCTCAATCATCTTCCGCCAGGGGACCGAGGGCCTCTATGCGGGCGTGGAGTGGACCAACCCGCCGGAGAGCGTGCGCGCCGCCTTTGTCACGCACCCGAAATTCAAGCCGTTCGCCAACGTGAAAGGTGAGGACCTCGCCGTTTCCCTGCGCATCATCACCCGCGAGAACGCGCGCCGCATCTGCGAAGCCGCCTTCCAGTACGCCCGCAAGCACGGCTTCAAGAACGTGACCATCTGCGAGAAGCCCAATGTGCTGCGCGAGACCTCGGGCATGATGGAAGAGGTCGCCAAGGAAGTGCAGAAGCAGTATCCCGAGATCCCGCTCTGGTCCACCAACATCGACGCCCAGATGATGTGGCTGACCAAGAATCCCGAAGATTACGGCGTGCTCATCGCCTCGAACCTGTTCGGCGATGTTATCTCCGACGCCTTCGCCGGCCTGGTCGGCGGCCTTGGCTTCGCGGCCAGCGGCAACATCGGCGACGAGGTCGCGGTGTTCGAGCCCACCCACGGCTCGGCCCCCAAGTACGCCGAGCTGGCTCCGCCCATCGTCAACCCCATCGGCATGATCCTGTCGGCGGCCATGATGCTCGATCACGTCGGCGAGCGCGACCGGTCGAAGCTGATCTGGGACGCGGTGGCGGATGTGGTCAAGGAAGGCAAGGTCCGCACCTACGACATGATGCGCATCCCCGGCGGGCCCAGGGCGATCGCGCAGGGCGCGGCTTCCACCATCCAGATGACCGACGCCATCCTGCGCGCGGTCGAGAAACGGATCCAGCATGCCGAAACCCAGAGCGAGCCGGCCGCGGCCCGCTGAGGCCGGGCATTCCGGGCCCGACATCCGCTCGGACCTGCGCGTGGCCATCGAGCCGCGCGCGTCCGGTGGGCTGAAGCTCGAGCTCGAATCGCGCGTCGCCCCCTACTACGGCCGCCAGATCCGCTCTCAGGCGCGTGAGGTGCTGAGCGAACTCGGCGTCAAGCACGCCCAAGTCGTTATTCACGACGAGGGCGCGCTGCCCTTCACTATCGCCGCCCGCATCGAAGCCGCGGCCCGGCGCGCTGGGATGGCCAACGGACATCGCGCGCTGCCCGAGCGAACCGTCGATCCGCCGCCCACGGCGCGTGATCATCTGCGCCGCTCGCGCCTCTATCTTCCTGGCTCCGAGCCCAAGTACTTCATCAATGCCGCCCTGCACGGGCCCGATGCTGTCATTCTCGACCTCGAGGACGCGGTCCATCCCCAGGAGAAGGACGCGGCCCGCTTGCTGGTTCGCAACACGCTGCGCACCGTGGATTTCGGCGCCTGCGAACGCATGGTGCGCATCAACCAGGGCGCGCTGGGGCTGGAAGACCTGGAAGAGATCGTTCCCGAAGACCCTGACGTCATCCTCATCCCGAAAGTCGAAACCGCCGAGCAGGTCAAAGAGGTCGACCGCCGCATCAGCGAGCTTCAGAAGAAGCACAAGATCAGCCACCCGCTGTGGCTCCTGCCCATCCTCGAGTCGGCGCTGGGCATCGAGAACGCCTTTGAGATCGCGCGCGCCAGCGAGCGCAACGTCGCCCTGACCATCGGCCTCGAGGACTACACCGCCGACCTCGGCGTGGCCAAGACCGCGGCCGGCACAGAGTCGCTGTTCGCCCGCCAGCGCGTGGTCAACGCCGCCCGCGCCGCCGGATTGCAGGCCAACGACTCCGTGTACGGCGACGTCGCCGACATGGACGGCCTGTTGCGCTGGGGCCAGGCCGCGCGCGCCATGGGCTTCGAGGGCATGGGCTGCGTGCATCCGCTGCAGATCGAGGTCATCCACCGGGCTTTCGCGCCCACCGAGCCGGAGATCGAGAAGGCACAGCGCATCGTTGCCGCCTTTGAGGAAGCGCAGGTGAAGGGCCTGGGCGTGGTCTCGCTCGGCTCCAAGATGATCGACGCGCCGGTGGTGCAGCGCGCCCTCAAGCTGGTGGCCCAGGCCCGCAGGATGGGCCTGGTGAAGGAATGAGGATGAAGCGAGCCGCCGTCAAGACCGTGCCCGAGTTCGTCGCCAACGCCGTCGGCCGCGA